>JBIKKL010000408.1:0-4866 GCA_044360365.1 Burkholderiales bacterium
CTGCACCTTCGAGCGCAGCACCTCACGGTTCGCCAGCGTCACCTCGACTTCCCCGCCGAAGTGGTTGCTCTCGTCGAACTGCTCGCTCGTGTAGGTCGACGCCTCGACCAGCGGCAGCAGAGCCTGCACCGCCGGATCGCGAAAGGTGTCGCCTTCGAAGTGCTCCATGGCAATCCTGCGATCGGTGATCGCGCGGCAGACGCCATACTGCACGCTGAACTTCGCGTCGAGATCGCTGTTCGGCCGCGGCCGGTTCGTATGTTCGAGTCTGCGCGGATGCAGCCAGACCCTGATCTTCGTCACCTGCGCCGGCGGCACCTCGCGGCTGCGCACGAGCGAGAGCATCGCATCCAGCGCCGAATGCATGCTGCCGCAGCAAGGATACTGTTTGATCGCGATCCCCGGACTCACGATGTCGAGCGGCGAGGCGAACCGCTCGAAGATGCGATCGACGTCGTAGGTGCCGGCGCCGTTGTACACATCGAGAAATCCCTGCTTGTGTTCGAACGCATTCGCACTGGCCGTGAAACCGCGTGCAGCGAGCTTCGCTGCCAGCATCCCGCCCCGTGCGCACAGGCCGACGTGCAGCGGCTTCGTCATCGTACCGAAGTTCGCCTTGATGCCTGCCGAGGAAGACGCTGCAATCGCCAGCGCCGTCGTCGCACGCGAGGCATCGAGTTCCAACAGGTGCGAGCAGGCTGCCGCCACGCCGAAGACCCCGAGCGTCGACGTCGGATGCCATCCCTTCGTGTAGTGATGGAAATGCACGCCGCGCGCGATCTTGGTTTCCACTTCGAACCCCGCGACATACGCCGCAAGCAACGCCTTGCCGCTGTAGCGTCCCTCGTCGACCAGCGCGAGCAGTGCCGACAGCAGCGGCGCCGAAGGATGGCCGCCCATCGTGTTGCTGATGTCGTCGTAGTCGAGCGCATGGGATGCCGTGCCGTTGACGACGGCCGCCTCGAGGGACGCAATGCGCTCACGGCGGCCCAGGATCGCGCTCGATCCGTTGCCCGCCTGCTCGATCATCACGTCCGCGGCGATCTTCGCCGCGGGCTCGGTGGCTCCCGCAATCGTACAGCCGATGTAGTCCAGCAGGCCGACCTTCGCCCAGTGGATCGCGTCCGCCGGCAAGCTTTCGTAGGTGATCGCCAGCGCGCGCTCGGCGATTCTCTCCGCGATGTGCATGAATGCTCCTCCCTCAGGTCCTCGGATCATAGTCGCGAGACAACGATCTTCGAAGATCAAGCCCACTTTATGGAACCACGGACCACTGCGACGAGGATCGGTGCAATAATCCCACCATTCCGCAATGACGATCGGGTTCGGCGGCTCGTCGCGAGCAACGTCGTCACGGTTTCTGCGATCACATGTTCCCATCCATCGCTGCACGCGCTCTCCGAGGCGCATTCCCGCCGACAGGTTTGTGCACCCGATGAGTCACGCCCCTGTAGCGACGCGCGCCAACGGCCCGTTGACGGTTCGCATGGCGCTACTGTTCTTCGTGCCGCTGATCCTCACGACCGAACTGCATCAACTCTCCCACTCGCTGGTCCACGCTTTCCTTGCCCGGATGGGCGATGCCACGATCACGCTTGCTGCATTCAGCGTAGCCTTCGCCTTCAATACGACCTTCAGCGGCATCGTCGGCACGGAAACCCAGGCGGCGATGTCCTTCGTGACCGACAAGCGTTCGTTCTGGCGTGTGGCCCGGTTCTATCTCGGCATATCGTTCGTGCCGTTTCTGATCATCGAATCCGTTGCGCTCACCCCGCTCGGCGATTGGCTCTTCGGCACCATGATGGGCGCAAGCGAAGGCGTCGTGCGTCTCGCCAAGGGTGCATCCGCCGTGATGGGGCTGTGGATCTTCCCGAACCAGGTTCGGAATCTCACCACCGCTTTGTGCATGATGCAGCGGCGGACCATGCTCATCTCGCACGCGACCGTAATCCGCCTCGTCTCTCAGGCCTTGATGCTGCTCGTGCTGCCGTTCTGGTTCGAAGGCGCCATCGCCGGTGCGATATCGCTCGTGGGCTGCATGGGCGTCGAATCGGCCTACATGTACTACGTGAGCCGCGGCTTCTATCGCGCACTTCCCGCGACGGGCGGCGAGCAGGCATCCTACCGACAGATGTGGACCTTCTCCTGGCCCCTGATGATCACGCAGGTCACCGAGAACGGCGTGACCTTCGTCATCAACTTCTTTCTCGGCAGGCTTGCCAACCCGGATCTCGCGCTCGCCGCGTTCGGGGTCGTCAATGCGCTGAAGTCGCTGGTCGCCTCCCCGCTGCGCAATCTGGTGCAGACGGCGCAGGCACTGGTGCACAGTCGTGCCGACTTGAAGATCATGCTGACCTTCGCCAATCGACTCACGCTCGTCTACGTGATTCTCGTCGGCATCCTTTTCTACACCCCGATGCGTGACGTCATCCTCACCGGCATCATGGGCCTGCCGCCCAACCTCAACGAATATGCGACACCCGGGGTCCAGATGATGCTGGTGGTCGTCGTATTCTGGGGTTACGCGTCCCTCTTCCGCGGATTGCTCTCCGCCATGCGCAAGACCGGCGCGATTGCCGGCAGTGCGGTCATCCGACTCATCGTGGTCACTGCGGTCGGCAGCGTGACCCTGCTCGCCCCCAACCTCAATGGTGCGGCGGTGGGCGTCGCTGCGATCGGCGCTGCATTCCTGGCCGAAGCCGCGATCCTCGGCTGGCACGTTCGCCGGCACCACAGGTCGAAGGTGCCGATCTTTCCGGCGGAACGTCAGGCCGCTGCCCGAGCTTGATGCGATGGCGCGCACCTCTTGCTGGCATACGACTTGCACGAATCCAGCCGATGCGCGACATTCCGTCGTGCGCTCCGCATGCAAAGCGATCCCATGTCCAAGCACCTGCGCCTGCTCACCGCCGTCTCGTTTGCCGCGTTGCCCGTCTTCGCCTCAGCGCAGAAAACCGCCGACACTTTTCCAACGCGCCCCATCCGCATGCTCGTTGCACAGGCGGCAGGCGGCCCGACGGACATCGTTGCGCGCGTATTCGCAACGCGGTCCTCGGCCAGCAGGTCGTCGTCGACAATCGCCCCGGTGCGGGCGGAAGCATCGCGGGCGACATCACGTCTCGATCACCCGCGGACGGCTATACTCTGATGGTCGCGGCCAACGGCACGCTCGCAGTGGCGCCGCACATGATCAAGCTCACCTACGATGCCCGCAAGGATCTCGCCTCGATCGCGCTCATCGGCAACAGCGCGCTCGGGCTCATGGTCAATCCCCAGTTGCCTGCGAGTTCGCCGCAGGAACTCGTCGCACTTGCCAAGGCGAGCCCCGGCAAGATCAACTTCGGCTCCTCCGGCCAGGGCGCAACCTCCCACCTCGCAGGCGAGTACCTGAAGATGCTCACCGGCATCGATATCGTGCACGTGCCCTTCAAGGGAGCAAGTCCGGCACTCATTGCCGTGATGTCCGGCCAGATCGAGATGCTGATCTCCGGGCTGTCATCGGGCATGCCCTTCGTACGCGACAAGAAGCTGAAGCTCCTCGCCGTGAGCAGCGCCAAACGCACCAAACTGCTTCCCGACGTACCGTCCATGTCGGAGTCGATTCCCGGTTACGATGTGAGCTCGTGGTATGCAGTGCTCGCTCCGGCGGCAACGCCCCGGGCGATCATCGAGAAACTCAACAAGGCAGCGATCACCGCGGTGACCACCCCCGGGGTCGAAGCAAAGCTCGTCGCGGCCGGCATCGACATCGACCCGCTCACACCGAAGCAGTTGTACGACAAGTTGAGCACCGACTACGAACGTTGGGGCAAGGTCGTTCGCGCATCCGGCATGAACACGAAGAAGTGATGGCAAGCTAATGGCAGATTTCGACGCAATCGTCATCGGCGGCGGCCTGGTCGGCACCGCGGTCGCCTACGGCATCGCACGGCTCGGCAAGAAGCCCGTGCTCCTCGACGAGGGCGATATCGCCCATCGCGCTTCACGCGGCAACTTCGGCCTCGTCTGGGTACAGAGCAAGGGTTTCGGCGTTCCCGAGTATCAGCGCTGGACGCGCAGATCCGCCGATGCCTGGGCCGACTTCTCACAGGAGCTGATGCAGGAAACCGGCATCTACAGCGGCCACGAACGACCGGGGGGCGTCTCGATTTGCCTGAGCGAGGAGGAACTCGATCGGCGCCGCAAGCTGATGGAGCAGCTGCACCTCGAAGCCGGCGAGACCAACTTCGACTACGAGATCCTCGATCACGCCGCACTGAGGAAACTGATCCCTGCCATCGGGCCGGACGTCGTCGGCGCCTCGTATACGCCCTACGACGGCCACGCCAATCCCCTCTACACGTTGCGTGCCCTGCACGCTGCGCTGATCAAGCATGGGGGCGTCTATGTACCGAATGCACGGGTCGAAGCCATCGAAGGCGCCGCCCACAACTTCGTGATCGCCGCAGGCGGAAAACGCTACGCCGCGCCGAAGCTCGTCCTGGGCGCGGGGCTAGGCAACAAGGCGCTCGGCGAAATGGTGGGACTCGACGTTCCCGTGCGTCCGGTACGCGGCCAGATCATCGTCACGGAGCGCTTGCAGCCCGTGCTGCCGATGCCCACGCTCATGATGCGCCAGACGGTCGAAGGCACGATCATGATCGGAGAATCGCGCGAGGAATCGGGATACGACGATGCCACGTCGCCCGAGATCGTCCACACGCTGGCACAACGCGCGGTGCGCACATTGCCGTTCCTGAAGGACGTACGCATCGTACGCACGTGGGGCGCACTGCGGGTGATGGCCCCCGACGGGCTCCCCATCTACGAACAGTCTACGCGCTATCCGGGCGCGTTCGTTTGCACGTGCCACAGCGGCGTCACCCT
>JBIKKL010000250.1:0-6888 GCA_044360365.1 Burkholderiales bacterium
GCGCAATTCACGGACGGCACACGGGCCACCGCCACGGTCATGCAGCACGTCCTGAACGAGTTCGGGCTCGATGCCGTCCTGGGCAAGTACAAAGGATTCATCAATCTCGACGAGACGATGATCATGTCGGATCTCATCGAGTTGCTGCCCCGGGACCGGGTCGTCCTCGAGGTCCTCGAAACGGTCCAGTTGAACGATCGTGTCGTCAAACGCCTCACCGATCTCAAGACACAGGGCTTCAGCCTGGCACTCGACGACGTCATCGGGCTGCCGCCCGAACTCGAACGCGTGTTGAGCTCGATCGACATCGTCAAGGTCGACATCCAGCAGCTTTCGATGGACGCCGTTGCCAAGATGACGATGACGCTCAAGCGGCGCGGCGTGCGCCTCCTGGCGGAGAAGGTCGACGATCGCGATCAGGTGCAGGCCTGTCTCGACCTCGGTTTCGAGTTCTTTCAGGGCTACTACTTCGCCAAGCCGCAGATCATGACCGGCAAGCGACTGTCGCCGGCCGAAACCACCATCATGCGCCTGCTGGGCATGCTCGTGAGCGACGCCGACACGGATGAACTCGAGGCGCTCGTCAAGCAGGAACCCGGGCTCACGATGAATCTGCTTCGCATGACCAATTCGGTCGGTGCGGGCACCCGGCATCGAATCAGTTCCGTATCCTCGGCGCTCATGGTCCTCGGACGTCGGCAACTGCTGCGCTGGCTGCAGCTGCTGCTCTATTCGGCCCACCCGGGATCGGTCCCGATGCCCAGTGCACTCATGCAGCTTGCCGCCACACGCGGGCGGTTCATGGAGCTGCTGGCGGGGGCCTGGAAGGACAACGCCGTGTCCGACCGCGCTTTCATGACGGGCATCATGTCGTTGATGGAAACCCTGCTCTCGACCCCGATTGCCGACATACTGGCGCCGCTGCCGGTCGCCGACGACGTCAAGAACGCGCTGCTGGAACGCAGCGGCCGTCTCGGTGGCCTGCTCAACATCGTCGAAGCGATCGAAGCCCGCAGTGAGCAGTCGCTGGACGAACTGCTCGCCCCCCTGCCCGGATTGACCGTGTCGGCCGTGGAGCAGGCGCATCTCGCCGCGTTGGCCTGGGCGAACAACATCGGCAGCTGATCGTCGCCGGTCGACTATGGCACTGCGGCCGGCGCTTATGGCGATGCGGCCAGCGAGCGGCTACAATTTGCGACTGATTCTCAGGTCCATCGCCCGTGATACACGCACTCAAGATTGCCCATACGTCGGATGTTCATCTGCACGACGGCCCCGACGGCATGCCAATTCGGCACGCGTTCGCCGAAGTCGTCGACAACGTTCTCGACATTCGTGCCGACTTGTTTCTCATCGCCGGCGATCTCTTCGATCACACCCGGATCGAAGGCGACGTGATCGACTTCGTCTACGAGCAGCTCGCCCGCCTGGCGTGTCCCACGGTCATCATCGCTGGCAATCACGATGTCTGGCAGGAGCGCTCCATCCTGCAGCGCATGGACTTTCGCCACGCCGGGCACCACGTCCGGCTGCTCGACGAGCCCGAAGGCATGATGGTCGAGTTTCCTGAACTGCACGCGACGGTCTGGGGACGATGCATGCTGGATCACGTGCCGAGCAACCGGCCGATGAAGAACTCCCCGGGGCGCACGCGCGACATGTGGCACATCGGCATGGCCCACGGCCTTTACATGGACGACCCCGAAAGCGAACGTTCTTCGCTCATCACGCCGCAGGAGATCGCGGCGTCGGGATTCGACTACCTCGCACTCGGTCACGTGCATGCGCACCGGCGCATGCATCACGGCGATACGGTGGCATGCTATCCGGGCGTTCCCGCGGCCCATCTGGGTACGCGGGAAACCGGCACCATGGCGATCATCGATCTCGTCCCGGGACAGCCCGCAACGATTAGCGAGCATCCGGTGCACGGCAAGCCGCGCAAGCACGAGAGCCGCCTGCACTCGCAAACCGCCTGATCCCTTCAGGCGGGCGCTGCCGTTCACTGCCCAGGGCGATCGACATCGAGTAGCGGAACCGAATCTCTGCCCGGGTGATGCGGCGCCGGTACGATCAGCGCTCGCCGAGGAAGTGCTTCATGCTTTCGGCGAATGCGTCGGGCTGATCGGTGAAGAGCGCGTGCCCGGCGTTCTCGATCCGATCGACCTTGCATGACGGCATCGTGGCAGCCATCTTCGCAGCCAGTTCGGGAGTCACGACATTGCTCACGCTGCCGTATTGAAGCAGCGTGGGTGTCTGGATGTTGCGCACCATGTCCCACAGGTTGAGTCCGGGCGGTGTGGCGCGGCGGCTTTGCGCCAACGCAGGATCGTACTTCCACGTATAGCGCCCGGGGGCCACTTCGCGCATGCCCTGACGCACGCTTTCCTCGACCATGTGTTTCGGTGCCCGCGCCAGCAGTTTGCCGAGATACTCGATGGCGTCTTCGTGGGATACGAAGTCTCGCGGCGGCGGCGTCTCGGCGATCCGCGACATGTCCGCATTAGGGGCAATGTTCTCCGGCCGTCCGGCCGTGATGTCCACCAGTACCAGACGTTCAAGCAGTTCCGGATGCCGCGCCGCGAACATCATGGATACACGGCCGCCGAGCGAATGCCCCACGAGCGTGAACCGCTTCAGATTGCGTGTCTCGATTACCGCCCGGAGATCCGCGTAGAAATCTTCGAGCTCATACTCACGGTTCTGGCACCAGGCGCTGTCGCCGTGACCGCGTTGATCGACCGCCACGATATGGAAACGATCGCGGAAGCGACGACCGAAGTCGTTCCAGACATGCGCGTGCAGCCGGCTTCCATGCACCATGACCACCGTGGGGCGATCCTGATTGCCCCAATCCAGGTGATGGAGCCGAACCCCCTTGCGTTCGACGTAGTGACTGTTGACGTTGTCGAGCCTCATGGCCTTCGCTTCCTTGGTGGTTGATGATGGAGGACAGCGCCCGCATTGCCTCCACGGCCCGACGGGGAAACCGCACATCGGCCGCAGCGCTCGGCGGCCGAACCCGCGCCCCTCCCCAGCTGGCATCCGGGTGGAATGATGAATCATCCCACCCCGCGGCTCAAGTCCGGGATGCGATCAGGTCCCCCGTCCCCACAATCCGCAATATCGACGTGCGATGAATTGCAGGTTGTTCTTGTAGCCCGGCCATTCTGCGTAGTCCGAAAGCTTGAATTCCTTCTCCGCCTCGTCCCAGCATTTGCCGTCCTGCGCCAGTTTCTTCATCTCCGCCGAGGCCGCCTGCAGCAGCTTCAGCTGATCTTCGGCGTCTTTCTTCGTGCCGAGCCGGTCCCCGGGACCGGGATGCCCGGGAATGAGTCGATCCCAATCGAGCGCCAAAACCTGTTTGATAAACGACTCGGTTTCGAGGGGATGAAAGTCGATCATGCCGCGACCGGGCACGCTGCCGACGGGAATCGTGTCGACGATGAAAACGATTCTTTCCTTCGGCAGGCGCATGACGAGGGTCGAATCGGAGTGGTTGAGACCGTGATAGGTCAATTCGAGTGTGGTGCCGCCAAGCTTGATCGTCCGGCCCTTGTCGCTCACTGCTTCATCTGGAAGAACGGTGTTCGGATCCTTCAGCAATTCGAGCCGTTGCTTCGCCCGGTGATGCGCGATGAAGCGCGCCCCGGCGTCCTTGAACGCCTGCCCGCCCGCGATGTGATCGAAGTGGTGATGACTGTAGACAACGTACTTGACCGGCTTGTCGGTCACCTTGCGGATCTCATCGAGGTAGAGTTGCCCGCCCGTCGGACGACCATAGGCGACCGAATCGGTCGCGATGCCCCCCTCCTCGGTCACGACGAACATCGCCTGATGATTGCCGTTTCGGAAGATGTAAACGTTCTCGGTCCCGTCCACTTTGGTGGTCGCGAACGGCGGACGCGCCACCTGCTGGGCGAAGGCAAGGGACGCGCTCAAGGCTAGCGCGAGCAAACTCAGAATCCATCGTGCATGCGGGTTCATCGATCAGTCCTCGGCAAACTAAAGGGGATTGGACAAGTAACGCGAGGGACCCGACGGGATCCTCGGGCACAACCGCACTCACGACAATACCGTCGGCGGTCGAGCAGCTTACAGTGGGAGCGCGCTGAAACTTCCACGCACCCCGTCGATTCCATGCCGTCGATCAGGTCGAAGCGATACGCCAGCTATATCGGCTTGATCGACACCTTGCGAAACTTGACCACGCCGCTGCCGTACTGCAAGGCGATGGGGCCGCTCGCGAACCTGTCGTTATGGAAATCGACGGTCGTCTCGCCATTCATCTTCACGATCAGGCGATCACCGCGCACCGTGATATCGAACGTATTCCAGCGCCCGGCGGCCTTTGGCATCCGATGGATGCGAGCGAAGTCGACGACCGCGCCGGTACCGTAGGCTGGGTCGGGCCGCTTGTCGAAGATGTTCACCTCATAGCAAGTGTTGGGCGCAATCTTCTTCGAATCGGCGCAGCGAACGAAAATGCCGCTGTTCGCCGTCTCGTCTACCCAGAACTCGGCACGCAGTTCGAAATCCTTGTACGTCTGCTTCGAGACGAGATACCCGCCGTCGTTGCCTTTGCGCTGATCGGCACGGACCGCGCCGGCAATTCCACGCCAGTTGGCCTGTCCGACGCGATCCCAATGCTCAAGACCCTGCTCGCCGTCGATCAGCGTCGTCCAGCCGAATCCGTCGTCGCCCCGCTGCGTGGCACATCCGGTTGCAATCGCGGCAACCAGCATTGCCGCTGCCACAGCGATTCGTGTTCGCCTCATCTTCGCTCCCTTGCGCGATCTCGCGCGCCGTCTGCCAGCCGATCGATGTTACGTCATCCCTGCCGCGACGGGCATTACGCCGTCCAAAAAAGGAAAACCCGAAGCAACTGCAGCCTCGGGTTTCGGATCGGGCGGTGCGGCGCAGCTCGACCGAGCATGCGACGACCACCGCCCAACGGCAAGAACGCCCTACTCGTCCCGGCCGTAGTGAACGCGACGATACGGGATGCTGGGAATCGTGCGCGAAATGCGGACATCCACGACCATCGGCCCGGGCTTCGCCACCCACTCCTTCACGGCAGCCCGCAGCTGATCCTGCGTCGTGCAGTACGCGCCGCGCGCACCGAATGCCTTGGCGATGCCGCCGAGATCGGCGACGGGAATGACGGAGGTCATTGCATCCATCTTCTTCGCATCGAGCTTGTAGTACTCGGCACCGAGACATTCGTTGTTCATGACCACCATGAGGATGTTCATGTTGTAGCGAACGGCGGTATCCAGCTCGTTGAGGTGCATGAGGAAGCTCGCGTCGCCGTCGACCAGGCACAGCGGCGAGTTGTTGGTTGCAACACTCGCCCCCATCAAGGCGGGGAACATCTGTCCGATGCAACCGAAGAAGTGGCCGCCCTGATTGAGGAAGCGCGACTTCGTCATCATCATGCTGGCGATGCCGGAGGTCATGCCGCTGCCCGACATCATGCCGACGTTCTGCGGCAACATGTCGTCGAGGATCATCATGGACTCGCGCGGATCGACCGTATCGGGATCGAGCGGGAACTCCGCCGGATCCTGGGTGTGATTGGCGAGCTTCGTCTTGACGTCGGGCGTGCGATACCCCGTGGCCTTGTGGTTCTTTGCGGCCAGCAGCTTATCGAGTTCCTCGACGGCGACCCGCGCATCCGACTGGAGATAGATGTCGGAGAACTTGCCGTTCGAGAGCGCGACGTGCGGCTGCGTGTCGATCTGCACGAACTTCGCATTCGGGTAGAGATAGCCGTTTTCCAGCGTATGGCGATTCAGCGTTGCGCCGACACCGATGACGACATCGGCCTCTTCGAGCAGCTTCATCGCAGTACGCGTGGCGTACAGACCCGAGATCCCGGCATGGTAGTCGGTCTGGTCGTTCAGGAACGTCTTCGCGAGCAGCGACGTCGCAATCAGCGCCCCGATTCGCTCGCCCAGCTTGAGGACTGCGGGACCTGCCCCGGCCCACTGAGCGCCGCGACCGACGATGATGACCGGATGCTTGGCGGATGCGATCAGGTCGGCAGCGCGCTCGAGCTGCTTGGCGTCGGGCATGACCTTGCCGGTCGTCCACACCTGGGTTGTCGGCACATAGGGCTCGTCGTCGTCGAAGTTCTTCTGCTGCACGTCCATCGGGCAGCTCAGCATGATCGGCCGGCGCTCGAGCTTCGCAAGGTAGAACGCCTTGCGCACGATTTCGTCGGTCTGATCCGCGTTCTGCAATTGAACGAAGCCGACTTCGCAAGCTTCGGCGAAGCGCGCCTGGTTCAGGTACTGCGCGTACTCGGGATCGGTGTGCGGGTACTCGCCGCAGAAGGCAACGACGGGTGAGCGGGCGCGCGCGGCGGTGACGAAGGCGGTCGCGAGCTGGGTCACGCCCGGGCCGCACGTGGCGGTCGCAACGCCGACGCCATTGCTGGTACGTGCGTATCCGTCCGCCATACCGAGACCTGCGCCTTCATGGCGCACTTCGTGCACCTTGATGCCGAGCTTGTGCAGCTCGGAAATCCAGAACATGTTGCCGTCGCCCATCATGCCGAAGGTCGCGGTAACGCCTTCGCCCTGGAATGCCTGAGCCAGCCTCTGATACACCTTCATGGTTGCCCGTCCTCCGTGAGAAATGTGAAGTCTACCAACCGCGGCGCACCGTTCGCCGCTCATGCGCAGAAATGTTCGCCCGCCGGGAGCGGACGTAAATCCACGATCTGCCTCAGGCGGCCGTCTTGCCGCCCACCTTGGCCGCGAGGGCCTCGGAAAAATCCTTCGTCATGCGCTTGACGACCATGCTCGCCCCCGTCTCAATCAGCGATGCACGCTTGCCTGCGATCTCCACTTCGGCCGCCACATGGAGCTGCGAGCCGGGGCC
>JBIKKL010000251.1:0-6872 GCA_044360365.1 Burkholderiales bacterium
GGCGGCGATGCGCAGGCCACCTTCCATACCGAACCGCTCATGCTCGAACTGAAGCGCTGGTACGACCGGTGGCTGAAAGAGATTCCGAACGGGATTGAATACGAGCCGCCGGTTCGGATCTACGTTCAAGGCAAGAACCCCGGCTTTCGAGACGAAGCCGATTGGCCGATTGCACGTGCGCGTACGCTGGAATTGTTCCTGGCCGGCGAGGGACTCGTTGCCTCGGCACCTGTGCATCCCGAGGAGCGCTCCCTTGCCTATCCGCGCAACGATTTTCTGAGCGATATCGGTTCGGTCGTTTTCGAAACGGGACCGCTCGGCGAGGATACCGAGATCACCGGAGGAAGTACGCTGGTACTTTTCGTTTCAAGCGATCAGCGGGAAGTCGATCTGTCGATTTCTCTGTCCGATCGCGGTGAATCCGGCACGACCATCGTTACCCGAGGCTGGCAGAAGGCATCGCAACATGCGCTGGACGCACAACGCTCGACCGCGCTGCGGCCGTTTCATCCGCACCGGTCTGAAGAAGCACTCGTCCCGGGCGAGGTGTACGAGGTCGCAGTCGAAATCTGGCCGACTTCGTGGCGTTTCGCCGCAGGGCATCGCATCCGATTGTCGATTTCGACCGGCGACCGCACGCATTTCTACGGCTTCAAATGCGGGCGCGACACGTACCATTTCGGCGGACGCTACCCTTCCCGCTTGTTGCTGCCCTTGATTGTGTCCCCCTGAATCGGGCACATGCTTCGCATCCCGAATCCGACTAGCACCCCGCTCACCATTCACAGGCCCGAAACACCATGACCTACTGCGTTGCGATCAAACTGCGTGCCGGTCTGGTATTCCTTGCCGATTCGCGCACCAATGCCGGCGTGGATCACATCAGTACGTTCCGAAAGATGACCGTGTTCGAACATACGGGCGAACGGTTCATGGTGCTCCTCGCCTCGGGCAACCTCGCGATCACGCAAGCGGTGGTACAACGGCTGGCCACGCCTCGACCGATCGGCGAACCCTCGGTGTGGAACGCCACCAACATGTTCGACGCAGCCCGTGTCGTTGGCGATGCGGTACGACAGATCCACAAGGAGGACGCGGAAACGCTCAGTGCGTTCAACCTCGAGTTCAACGCAAATTTTCTGATCGGGGGCCAGATCCGCGGTGAAGCGCCTCGGCTTTTCAACGTGTATGCCGCCGGCAACTTCATCGAGGCGACGGAGGAAAGTCCGTATTTCCAGATCGGCGAATCGAAATACGGCAAGCCGATCCTCGATCGCGTGATCACGCCGGATACGGCGCTCGACGAGGCAGCGAAGTGCTCGCTGGTTTCGATGGATTCGACCCTGCGCAGCAATCTCTCGGTCGGCATGCCGCTCGATCTGCTCGTCTATGAGTCGAACGCATTTTGCGTCAGCCGTTTCGTGACGATCGATTCCAGCAACGAGTACTACCGGATGATCAGCTCCACCTGGGGTCGACGCCTGCGGCAGGTATTCTCCGAGATTCCCAACCCGAGCTGGGATGCCACCCTGATCGACGCCCCGAACATCCTGAGCGGAGGGACGCCCCCACGGGCCCCGTTGCCGCCCGAAATCGCGACGGTCGCTCCAGCCGGTGCCATGGCGCGTCCGATCCAGACGCTCGCCGGCACGCCGCCCAAGGATTGACCGCGCTCAGCGCATGAGGATCGTGATCCGGTAGTCGCCGCGCACGAGGCTCACCGACAGGCTGCCCTGCGCGCTGCCGAGAGCCGCCAGCAGTTCGTTCACGTTGCGCACTCGCCGGTTGTTCACGCCGAACACGATGTCACCGGGCCGCAGACCCTGGCGCCACGAGCGCCCCTTGAATACGACCGTAGAGGGGCGTACCCGGTTCGATATCCGCGACGGTGGCGCCGACGAGCTCCGGCACCGCCTGCCCATCGACAGCCGACTGCTGCAGCGGGGCCACCTGGGCCTTCACGACGAGCGACCTGCCTTCGCGCAGCACGCGAAAATCCACGGACTCGCCGACCGGCACCAGACCCGCGCGCACCCGCAAATCTGCCGATCCCCGGATCGGCCGGCCGTTGACGGCGCTCACCACGTCGCCGCGTCGCAATCCGGCCCGCTCCGCCGGCGATCCGGGATCGACCCCGGTCACGATCGCCCCATCGCTGGCCGTCAGATTCAGGGAACGGGCGAGTTCAGGCGTCACGTCCTGAGTCTGGACACCCAGGCGTCCGCGTCGCACCTCGCCGAAGCGTACGATCTGGTCCATCACCACCCGTGCGATGGTGGTCGGCACGGCGAAGCCGATCCCGACGTTGCCACCGGACGGCCCGATGATGGCCGTGTTGATCCCGATCAGTTCGCCCCGCAGGTTGATCAGCGCCCCACCCGAATTGCCCGGGTTGATCGGCGCGTCCGTCTGGATGAAATCCTCGTAACCGTCGAGATTGATGCCCGTGCGTCCCAGCGCACTGACGATTCCGGAGGTCACCGTCTGGCCAAGGCCGAACGGATTGCCGATTGCAAGCACGAAATCGCCCACGTTGAGCGCGTCGGAATCTCCCAGCCGCAATGCCGTGAGGTTCTGCGGTTCGATCTTGAGCACGGCGATGTCCGTGCCGGGGTCGGCGCCGACGAGTTGCGCCTTGAACTGTCGCCTGTCCTTCAACGTGACGATGATCTCCTCGGCGCCGCGTATCACGTGGTGATTGGTGATCACGTATCCCGTCGTCGCGTCCACGATCACCCCCGACCCTGCAGCGCGCTCCTGGCGCTGCGGCCGATCGGGAACGTCGAAAAAGCGGCGGAAGAAAGGATCACGCAGCAGCGGATTCGTCTCTGCGGCGGCACGCGAAACGGTGGAGATGTTCACCACCGCAGGCGTGACCTGGGCAATGAGCGGCGCAAGCGTCGGCACGCCGCCGCGCCCCTCGATCAGCGGGATCGCCGCCTGCACCGTACCGAGACCCATGACAAAGGTCAGCGCAGCGACGAAATGGAAGCGGCGAAAAAGCAGGCTCACGGCACGTACTCCCCCGAAAAAAACGGCGGGATCATAGCAAACACGGGACGCCGCGGTCGCTGAGCAAGCAGATAGAATCCGCACGCCGACCGCGAGGGCATTGCCTCGGTCGCGCAGCAATCCGTCATGACGAGTACGACGATCTTGCCAGCCAAACGCGCATCGAAACAGACTACCCAAGCCATCTCCAAACAGCCGGGCCTGCACTTCAGCGAAGCCTCCGGCATGCGTCACCTGCACGTCGGCGGCACTGCCATCCAGAGTGCGATGCTAATCGACGATCCCGATGGCCTCGCGCTCGCCTACACCCGATCGATGATGGCTGCGCTACTGTTCCATCCCGAACCGCGCGACGTCGTCATGATCGGCCTGGGCGGCGGATCCATGGCGAAGTGGGTCTACAAGCACCTGCCTCGAACGCGCACGGTCGCCGTTGAAGTCGACTTTCGCGTGGTCTCGGCGGCTCACCGCATGTTCCACCTGCCTCTGGGGCGCAAGCGCCTGCGCGTCATCGTCGGCGATGGCGCAGAGTTCGCGGCGACGCATCCCGGGAGCGCCGACATCATTTTCCTCGATGCCTTCGTCAATCACCGTCAGGCCCCCTCGATCCGAACGGCCGAGTTCTATGCCTGCGCACGACGCGCACTGCGCCGCGATGGCATCCTCGCCATCAATTTCATGAGCGACGATGCCGGCCTGCGCGCCTATCTCAAACGGCTGGCGCAGGCCTTCGAGGGTCGCCTCGCCTGCCTGCGGGCGATCGGCGAGGACAACTTGATCGTGTTCGCTTTCGCCGAAGATCCGGGTGTGATCACCCCGAGCAGCCTGGCAGGTCGGGCGATCGCACTGCAGCGGCAGCATGGTCTGACGTTTCGACATTTCTCGGAACATCTTCGAACCCTGAATCGAATCCGGGTCGGTGGTCGAGCGCTGATGACCCAACGGGAACTCGATATGTACCGTCTGCGAACACCGGCTCGACGAGCGTGACGCCGCCGAGGTCGAGCGACTAGCCGCCTGTCGGACTGGGTATCACGGCTGCGACGGGAGTGCTTTTCGTGCAGGGCTAGAAGGACGACGCAGCCGAGATCGAGAAGTATGGCTAAGTCCGCCGCTACCGTCCTGCGCAAAAAGCGGACCGTCCCTTCGGGTTGTGCCCAGAGCGAGCGCATGCGGCGTTGCTCGTCTTGCCGATATTCGCGATACTGGACTGCGCCGAGCGCCTAACCTGCGCACGTTCTGGACACAACGCAGCACGCGAAATCCAGTCCGACAGGCTGTTAGATGCCACCCGGCCCCCTCGCGAGATTAGTGACCATCGACACAGCAGCTTCCGATGGACTCGATGCTCGATCGTTGTGGAAGTTTGCGAAGGCAGTTCCTGCGATCGCACCGTTGAACGCAGGGTTCTCCTCAGTCGTGCTGTGAATCTCCAGCGCCGCCTGCTGCCAGTAAGTACGTCCGAGATATTGCTTAGGCACGAAGTCATGGGCCCGAACGATCAGAAACGCATCCACACCATGCGCATGCAATGCATGCCGCAGCTTCCACATTTCGCCCGCATCGCTTCGGACCGGTATGAAGTGATCCAATACCGCATGGAAGTTCACTTGCGGAGCCATCTTCAGAGTCGACGTAGACGGAACGACCACGAACCCACGTTTCGCAAGCTCCGTACCGACCGCTTCCGCAAGAACGCCACCCCCCGGTACCAAAGCGATCACCCGGATCGGGGCACTTCCCCTTGCCGCTCGCCCCCAGTTCAGAGGAAAGTGGTCATATGTCGCAGTATCCCAGCGCGGGGCAGCGCAGCCTGCCAGTAGGAATGTCGACGCCACGAGGGCTGTCGCGAGGTAGCGATTCATGGTGGACCCGGATGCGATGGATGGGGGAACACAGGTTCTGCCGCAAACTCTCATCACGTTCCGTAGCGAATCGGCGACTGCATCTGCTTCATCGCCGCCAGCGCGCTGTAGCAGGCAAGCCATGCCGTCTTGGGATTCTCCGGCGAGGGCACGTTGCGCAGCGTGATCGAAATCTCGCCCGAAACACCCTTGGCCGTGATGACGTGCGTGTTGCGCTCCAGCCCAGGTTCGGCCACCACGACAAGACGGGTGCGATCGAAACCGATGCCAGCCATCGACAGTACGGCCGCGATGTTCACGTTTTGCGGGAAGTGCTTGACGCCGGCCCGAGCGGGCCCTTCGTACAGAATGCAGGGCGCGGTGAGCGCATCGAGATCCACGCCCAGACGCTCGACGTAATCGATGTTCTTCCATGCGCGCGGCGGCTTGGCCGTCCGTATCGTGACCTCATCGACGCCGGCGACGACAGCCGCCTTGATTGCATCGAGCGCACCGATTCCCCCGGAGGGCACATACAGTTGCGCACCCGAGGCTCTTGCGGCAGCTTCCATGCGACCTCTGAGCGCGTCATCCGCCATGGCACCGCAGGACAACACGATGAGGGAGATGCCCGCAGCGAGTATCTTCTCGGCATGCGATTCCACCCAGGCGTGTGCCGCCGCTTCGACGACGACGTCGGGCTTCGCGTCGATCAGCGCGTCGACATCGTGCATGAAAGGCACCTGGAACGCAGCGCAGAGCGCCGTACAACTCGCACTGTGCTCCCGACCGAGGATCGCGATGACACGCGCATCGCCCAGTTCGCCTTTGGCGATGTGGTCGAGAAACAGGCGGGCAATGCTGCCGCCGCCGACGATGCCGACTCGCATGAGTGCTTCTCCTTGCTGGTTGCTGCTGATGGGGAATTTCGCTATCGTCGCTCATCGATGCGTTCGAACGCAATCGACTTCGCGCCATCACGGCCCATGACACCCAGGAGGAGAACCCATGCATCCGGCACTCAGGATCGCGGTGGCTGCAGCGCTCGGCGCGTGCGCCTTCGCCGCAACAGCACAGAATTATCCGGTCAAGCCGATCCGCATGATCATTCCTTTCCCGCCCGGCGGCCCGACGGACATCTTCGGCCGCATGGTCGCGCAGCATTTGTCCGAATCGTTTCGCCAGCAGGTCCTCCCGGACAATCGGCCCGGCGCCGGCGGCAACATCGGTGTCGAACAAGCCTCCAAAGCGCCACCCGACGGCTATACGATCACCTCGATCACCGTCGCACAAGCGATCTCTCCAGGCATTTACAAGAAGCTCGGCTTCGATCCGCGCAAGGATTTCGCCTACATCAGCCTCGTCGCGCTCGTGCCCAGCGTCCTGATGGTTCATCCGTCGCTGCCGGTCGGCAACGTGAAGGAACTGATCGCCGTGGCCAAGGCACGGCCGGACGAACTCACGTATTCGTCGACAGGCAACGGCACGTCTCCCCACATGCTGATGGAAATGTTCAAGTGGATGACGAACACGAAAATGGTCCACGTCCCCTACAAGGGCGCGGCGCCGGCACTGCTCGATCAGGTCACGGGGCAGATCGTGGTGGCGTTCAACAGTGCCGTCGGCGCATTGCCGTACGCGCGCAACGGCAAATTGCGCGCCATCGCTGTCTCGACTGAAAAGCGATTTTCCGCCATGCCCGATCTGCCGACTGTCGCAGAATCCGGCGTCAAGGGCTATTCGGGCAGTTCCTGGCAAGGTCTCGCCGCCCCGGCCGGCACGCCTCCGGAAATCCTGAACCGCATTCAGGCCGAAGTCGCCCGCATGCTGCAGGACCCGAAGCTCAACGAGCGCATCCTCACGGTGTTGGGCGGCATCCCCGTCGGCAACCGCCCCGAGGAATTCACGCAGTTCGTGAGTGCGGAAGTGGAGAAATGGGGAAAGGTGGCGAAAGCGGCAAGGATTACGCTCAACTAAGTGAAAGGTGGAAGGTGAAGGCCTGAATCGGCACTTCGT
>JBIKKL010000252.1:0-6851 GCA_044360365.1 Burkholderiales bacterium
GTCGCTGATCGAGCACCTCTGCATTACCCAAGCACTCACTTCTTAATTCCCACGTTCGCGCGTGCCCCGACGCCTAAGCTGGTTAAATTTTCAACGCGACTATTTTTTGCAAGACCCGAGGATTAGTGCCTCGCGCCCCGAGTTCAGTGTTACTTGGTGGCAACAGAAGGCCTGTCTGTCATATTCAATGTGAGTTCGGTCTGACCGGCGGGCGAACTTGTCCTAAGTTGTTTTGCGTAGTACCGACGAACCGGCTCTGCTCCCCGAACGGGGCTACTCTTCAGAGGACATTGCCCACTACGCGTCCGTTCATTTCGTAAATGTGACAGCGATGATATCTTTTTTCGTCAATACGCGCTATATCTCGTTTTTATTTAAATTGCCCTATATGTGCTTTTGAGCATACAATCCCTCATGTGACAACCCGGGACGCCGATAGTAAGCAATGCCCAGTCCATATGAGCGGTCTGGGATTGACCTTCGATGTTGCGCTCCCTGGGTCGCACACGCCCCGGCCGAATTGGCAGGTCCTCCGTCGCGCTCTGCGACATGTCCACCCGTAGTCTGATAACTGGAGAAAAAAAATGGCAACCGTTCAGGAAGCGCTGGAAAAAATCTGGAGCGACCCGTCCTTTAAGCAGAAACTCCTTGCCTCGCCGAATGCCGTTCTGGCCGAACTGGGCATGACCCTTCCTGCGG
This sequence comes from Burkholderiales bacterium, assembly GCA_044360365.1. GTDB lineage: Bacteria > Pseudomonadota > Gammaproteobacteria > Burkholderiales > WYBJ01 > WYBJ01. The sequence continues at coordinate 700 of JBIKKL010000252.1, forward strand.
GCACCACGGTCAAGATTCACGAGAACACTGCGCACATGATGAACTTCGTGATTCCCAGCAAAGCCGACGTACCGGCTGGATACGACCCCGAAGAGACCAATCCGGTTGTCGGGCGAGTCATCAAGAAGGCCTGGTCGGACGCCGCGTTCAAGCAGCGTCTGCTGAGCGACCCCAAGTCCGCCATTGCCGATGCGGCAGGCGTCGAACTGCCGGCGACGATGAACGTCGCAGTGCATGAAGACTCCCCTGGCGTCAAGAACATGATCCTGCCGGTCAATCCCAATTCCGAGGACCTGAGCGATGCCGACCTGGAAGCGGTAGCCGGTGGCGCCCTAAGCAAGGGTGTGCAGGTGGCGACCGGTTGCGGCGTTGCGGGCGGCGTCGCGGGCGGCCTATCCGCCGCACTTGCTTTCACCGTTGTCGGCGCGGCCATCACCGGCGGCGTTGCGGGGGCCGTCGGTGCCGGCTCGGCGGTAGGTGGTGCGGTCGCAAGCGGTAACAGCAAGTGCTGATCTGACGCGGCAAGCGTTGTAACCAGACCAGGCGCCAATTCGTTGGCGCCTGTTCTTTTTCGAGCCTCCGGGCCCAATCAGACCGATGCACTGAGTCATGACGACCGTCCTGCTGGTAAGCATGCCCTTTGGCCCGCTGTTCAAGCCCTCGATCGGCTTGGGTCTGCTTCAGGCGCAACTGAAGCACCGAGGCGTCGCGTGCAGGAGCGTCTACTTCTCTCTGCAGTTTGCCGCACTCGTCGGCACGAGAACGTATCAGAGGATTTCCGAAGCGTTTCCCGATGTCACGGACCTCGCGGGTGAATGGGTCTTCGCGCAGGCGCTGCGAGGGGCACCAGCCGGGCTGGACGAGCGCTACTTCAAAGAAGTCACTCGCCGCCAGAGTGCATCGCGCGTCCAGGGATTCCAGGCGGAATTTCCAGATAGTACCGATAGTGTCGAAGCGTTCGTGCGCCAATTGTGCACTGCACGGCAACACGTGGACGCCTTTCTCGAGCAATGCACCGAGACGATTGCCCAGATCGGGCCCGCGGTGCTCGGATTTACGTCCGTGTTTCAGCAGCACGTCGCCTCCATGGCGCTCGCCCGACGTGTGCGCGAGCGCCTGCCCGGGATCCGTATCGTCATCGGCGGTGCGAACGTCGAGGCGCCCATGGATGCCTGCACGTTGAGGCTATTCCCCTGGATCGACGCGACGGTGTCCGGCGAGGGGGATAACGTATTTCCGCAGTTCGTCGAGCAGACCCTGCACGGACGCTCGGTGGACGATCTGCCCGGTGTGCTCACTTACGCCATGGTGCGCGATGGAAGACACGCCGTTCCGTCTCAGCGGGTGGAGAATCTCGACGCTCTGCCGGATCCGGACTACGCGGACTATTTCGAGCAATACCAGACCGTCCTGCCACGGCTCGATGGGGCGTACACGCCGCATTTACTTTTCGAATCGTCACGCGGATGCTGGTGGGGCGAAGTCTCGCACTGCACGTTCTGCGGCCTAAACGGCAGTTCGATGCGGTTCCGCTCCAAAGCCGCGACCCGGGCGCTGCAGGAACTCGAGCGAATGACGGGCGCCCATCCTGGCTCTCCCGTTGCCGTCGTCGATAACATCATCGACAACCGCTACTTCCATGATTTCGTTCCCATGCTCGCAGCCCGCGGGCTCGGCTTGAACCTGTTCTACGAGGTCAAGGCGAACCTGCGGCGGGAACAAGTCCGGCTGCTCCAAAGTGCGGGGATACGAACAATACAGCCTGGCATAGAAAGCCTCGACTCGCGGGTACTTGCCTTGATGGGCAAGGGCGTCCGAGCGATCGCGAACGTGCAGTTGTTGAAATACTGCAGAGAAGAGGGCGTGCTCCCGCAGTGGAATCTCCTATGGGGGTTTCCGCGTGAGCCGGAAGATGCATTCGAAAGAATGGCGGCGCTCGTGCCGGATCTCGTGCACCTTCAGCCGCCTGTCGGAGGCTCACCCATTCGGCTTGACCGCTTCAGCCCCAACTTCCGCAATGCTGCCCGGCATGGCATCACCCGCGTCCGCCCAGCGCCCGCGTACGCCTTGGTCTACGGGCTCGACACGGCGGAAGTCACGGACCTGGCCTATTACTTCGAATTCGACTACGAACGTCCCCGCGATGTCGCCGCGGAAGCCCGCCGCCTGGAAGAGGCAATCGCAACGTGGCGGCGCGACCACGACGAGGCATTGCTGTTCTTCCAGCCTCTCGGCGAGACGACTCTCGTCTGGGATACTCGCCCCCGGGCGGCGAGGACACTTCACGTCCTCACCGGCCCCGCCCACCGCATCCTGCGCGAAAGCGCCGACATGACCTCCATCGGCCGCCTGGCAGAGCGCACCGGCGATGACGCCGAAACCATCGAGTCTGCGGTTGCTACGCTGAGCGGCGCGGGCCTCCTGCTGCGCGAGGGTAATGCCGTTCTGTCTCTTGCCGTCGCGCTTGGTCGATGGGCGCCGGGGCCGGGCGCACTTCGACAGTTCACGCGCGCAGTGCAAGCGCTCGGCAAACAATCTGACGGCAAGGTCATCATCGAACTGTCCGAACCGGTCGAGGTGCCGGTCCACTCGGCTACACCCCATCCCTTCAAGCTGTCGTGCGGAGACTTCCGATTGCTGGGTCCCCGCACGCTGAGCGTGAACGTCGGCCGCCTCAAGCGGCTGGAGTGGACGCGCGCGCAATGGCTCCTCTCCGGTCTTCCGCTTCCCTCCGAATGACGCGGCCCATCGACATAGACGACGCGCGATTGCGCGTCATCGCGGGTGCCGCCGCCACGCCGCTCGAACGGAAACGAACTGCTGCAAACGCATGGCCGCAGCCGGACGAGGAGGCGCGGCGTCTCGTGGACCTGTGGCGACGGATGGTCGAAGGTCGTGGCGGAGAGGGTACCTTCAGGCGGCGCCTGGACGCCCTCGACCTGAACGAGGAAACTGCGCTCGACTGGCTTGCCCCGCCCCAACCTTGGCGAGACGCCGTCCTGCCCAGCTGGACCGATACCCTTCGCGAGTATCGCCGACGTCTCGGTGCCTTTGGCCCCGTGCTCGAGCCGCTCTCGGCGTGGCCCGCCGAAGAGCGAATGGCCTATTGCGTGAACGACGGGCGACTCGTCGTATTCCCCGCCTGGCTGCACCCGTTCGTTGACATGGCGCTCGAGCGCATCCGCGCCGACACCGGCGCATTAAAGGCCGGCCACCCGGCCGCCGGATCCGTAGCGCGCGCAGTCCTTGTACGTCTATCGCATCTGGCCGCGCGGGTGATCAGCCGTGAGCTCGAAACGCTCGGCGCCGTCGATGCGCCATCGCCCGAGCTTATGTTCGAGCGGTTAACAGCCTACCCCGTCCTACTACGTCTGCTATGTGAGGAGACCGAACGCTGCGCCATCGCATTTGCCGAGGTGCTCAATCGTATCGACAGCGATCGCAGCCTCATTTCGGAACGCTACGCGAACGGGGCCGAACTGGGCCTCCCCGTAAGCATCATCGCCTGGCGTTCGGATCCGCACAACGGTGCGCGCTGTGCGTGCTTCGTGCGCTTCGAATCAGGACTCGACGTCGTCTACAAACCCCGCTCGCACGCGATCGATATAGCCTTCGCGCAGTTCGTCTCGAAACTCGAGGCCGGCGGTGGCCCCGAACTGCGTCTCCCGGTGATTCTTGACCGCGGCGACTACGGCTGGAGCGAGCTGCTCCATGAGCAGGATTGCCCAGACGCACAGGCGACTTGCCGGTACCGGGAGCGCCAAGGCGCCCTGGCGGCAATCGCCTACTTTCTATGCGGAATGGATTTCCACTACGAGAATTTCCTCGCCGTAGGAGAATGGCCCGTTCCGATCGATCTGGAGGCACTGCTGTGCCTGTCGCGACACTTGCCTGAGCCCATCGCTCGCGATCTGCCGAGCTACTTGTTCCCTGTCAGCACGTCGAGCGTCTTGGCAACCAGCATGGGGACATACTGGCGAACCGGCCGCGACGACCAATCCCTCTTCGTGGCGAGCGGCATAGCCGGCTGCGGCGAACGACTGTGGCCGCAGAAGATGCCGACCTGGGAGGGATCGGAGGCCTGCCCGCGGCTACGATGGCGGCTACGGCGCTATGAATATCTCGATAACCTGCCGAAGCTGTCGTCGCTTCCACAGCGTATCGATGCGGCGGGCATCGAGGACATCGAGCGTGGTTTCCGCCAGGCGTATGGCTGTATAAACGCGCTAGCGGCGGATCTCACAAGGCCAGCCGGCGCGCTCGACCACTTCCGCGGCTGCCGAACACGCGTGGTGCTGCACGATACTGCCGAATACGCATCCATCCTATTCTTTAGCTTGGCACCCGCACATCTGGCGTCGGGACGCAACTATTGGGTCGCCATGGAGGCACTGTCCGGGTCGCTTCCTCAATACGATAATCTTCGCGCTGAAGCTGTCCTAGAGGAGGACCGTCGCTGCTGCCTGGTGCAGGATATCCCTGCGTGGTACTCCACCGCGGACTCGACGACTCTAGAAGCACCCAGCGGCCGCCCGTTTCCCGGTATCGTCCAGGAGTCGGCGCTCGAGCAGGCGCGAATACGCATACGAAGCGCCGGTCCGGACGATTGCGCGTTTCAGGCCGGCGTCCTGCGCGCAGCCTTGCTCGCGTCCCTCGTCGGCCGCGCAGACGCACATGCCGCGCCTTCGCAGAGCCCATCGGATTTCACTTCCCTCCTCGGCTGGGGCCAGCTGAACGCAGCGGCGATCACCCCTCAACGCCAGGATGCCGCCGCGGAGCGCGAACGCGCATACGATTTTGCCCGCAAGATCGCCGACACGCTTTTGACACACGCCATCGACCTACCCCGCGGCAAGGCCTGGCTGGGACTCACGCGCGCCGCCGGCAGCATCTCGCAGATCGCGCCCATCGTCGCGTTTCCGTGGACTTGCGCAGGTGCTGCCGGCACGGCCCTCCTGTTCGCAAACCTGCACCATGCGACGCCTGATCCTCGGTATGAGGAAATGGCGCGAGCCGGATTGGCGCACACGGTCCATACGATCGACGTGGTCTCCCGCACGACATGGTGGAATACTGCTTCCTTGTCCGCCTATACCGGAATTGGGTTCCCGATCTACGCGCTGACCGAGGCTGGGCGCCTGCTGAACGACACCAGCCTTTACGAGCGCGCGCTCGAAATCACCCGCGCAATCGATCCCGATCGCATCCGCGGGGAAGCGAATCCGGACTGGCTCGCCGGGGCAAGCGGGTTCACGGCCGCATTGCTGCACCTGGACGGCATCGTGCCCGATAGAGCGCTCAAAACGCGTGCAATCGCAGCCGTCGAGGCAATCTTGCGCGTCGCGGAAACGACCGGCGGTTCTGGAGGAATCTTGACACCGGGCTTCGACCGGCCGCTTCTTGGAGCCGCGCACGGCGCTGCCGGCATCGCGGCCGCATGCGCGCTCGTGTATGCCCGCACCGAGCACCGGGGCGCCTTGCGGATGGCGCACCACCTCCTGGAATGGGAACGCGAGCAATTCGACCGCACTGCACACGACTGGCCCGATCTGCGGCGAGAAGAAGGTGTACCGCGCTTCATGTCCGGGTGGTGCGCTGGTCCGGCGGGCGCCTTGCTGGCGCGCCTGCTCGCTGCTCGCGCAATCAACTGGCCGGACGCCGAAGAGGAATTGTCCCAGGCGATCGGTAACGTCGCGCAGCGCCTTGGCATCGATCGCCATCACGTCTGCTGCGGCGAGGGGGGCCGCATCCTTGCGTTAAAGGCGGCAGCCGTCGGCCTGGGCCGTCCGGAACTGGATAGACAATGTGTTCACGCCGCGGCGAACATGGACCGCTTTTTGGACAGCCACGGCTTCTTGCACCATCAGGAGATCACGGATCCCGCGTGGACGCCCGGACTGCTCGACGGAGCAGCAGGGATGGCGCTCGCAGCGCTCGCCTCCGTCCACCCGGGATGCTCGAATCCGCTATCGCTCGACCATTTCGCGAACCGATCATGACACACAGCGACGCCAAATCCGAGATGGCATGGAACTCGGATAGCATGGATATATCCAGCGTTCCAGTGCTCGACGAACCCGAATGCTGCCGGGCACTGCACGCGGTCGACGATCTGCGCGAAATCTGGACACGCCGGAGTCCACTGCCGTTCT
>JBIKKL010000253.1:0-6743 GCA_044360365.1 Burkholderiales bacterium
TCCCGGGCAAACGGATAACCGGGCATGTGGATGCGGCGTGGCTGAATCCCCTGGTACAGGTTGCGCCATTCCACCTCTTCGCCGGCGAGCCAGCGCTTGCCCGCCTCCGTGAGCGGGTCCTGCCCGGCGCATGCCGGCGCGTCGGCTTCACTCGCCTGCAGTACGCCCGTATGGGCCTCATCGGCGAGAAAAGCCTGCAACGCCAACTGCAGGCCGGCGAGGTCCTGCGCAAGGATAGCCACGCGCGCTTCCATCGGGTCGCGACCCGCCTGGAGCGTCCATGCGATATCAACCAGCGATGCCTGCGCGCCCGCCCTCTGCAGGAACTCCAGCAACAAACTCGCGCGCCCCTTCAGGCCGCGCGCATCGCGGGCCGACAGCGGGATCAGCACTGCTTCCACCGCGCCTGCCGACGCGTCGGCCGCAGGCGCCTCTTCCAGCAGCGTGTGTCCATTGCTCCCACCAAAGCCGAATGAACTGACACCGGCGCGGCGCGGTCGGCCGGGCACTCGAGGCCAGGGCTGCAGTGCATCCTGGATGCGAAACGGACTGCCGTCGAACTCGATCAGGCTGTTCAATTCCCTGAAATCGACATTGGCCGGCAGGGCCTCGTACCGCAGCGCCGCCAGCACCTTCACGATCCCTGCCACCCCGGCCGCACCTTCCAGGTGGCCGATGTTGGTCTTCACCGAGCCGATGCCACAGCTGCCGGGTGCCGGCGTGAGATCGACTTCCCGGTACAGCGTCGCGAACGCCTGCTTCAGCCCTGCGATTTCGATCGGATCTCCCAGGGGCGTGCCTGTGCCATGCGCTTCGATATAGCTGATGCTGTCCGGCCATACGCCGGCTGCGCGCACCACCTTGGCAATCAGCTCGCCCTGCGCCTGCGGACTGGTCACAGTAAGCGAATTGGTCCGCCCGCCGTGGTTGACCCCGATCCCGCGAATCACCGCATGGATCGGATCGCCATCGCGCAGCGCGTGCGGCAGCGGCTTGAGCAGCAGCATGGCTCCGCCCTCGCCGCGCACATAGCCATCCGCGCGCTGGTCGAAGGCTTTGCTCGCACCGTCGCGCGAGAGCATGCCGTTCCTGGAAAACGCAATGAAGTGATTGGGCGACCAGATCAGGTTCACGCCGCCCGCCAATGCCTGCTCGCACTCCCCGCATTGCAGTGCCCGCACTGCCTCGTAGACCGAGGTCAGCGAGGCGGCGCAGGCAGTGTCGTTCGCAATGCTCGGTCCGCGCAGGTCAAAGAAGTGCGAAATGCGGTTGGCGATGATGGAGAACGCAATTCCCGTGGGCGTGTATGCATCCACATGCGCGAGATGCTTCTCCAGCAACTCGGCATAGTCCCAGTGGCATACACCCATGTAGACCCCGGTGCGCGTGCCGGCAAGGCTTCGTGCCGGATAGCCTGCGTCCTCGATCGCCTGCCACGCCAGCTCAAGCGCGAAGCGTTGCTGCGGATCCATCCACGCCGCCTCGCGCGGGGAGATGTTGAAAAAGGAAGCATCGAAACAGTCCGCATCCTCGACAAACCCGCCCCAGATGCTGCTGGTGCGGTCGCCATTGGCGGGGTCGCTCTGCAACGCCTTACTGTTCCAGCGTCGCGCAGGCACCTCCGTAATGAGCGAACGGCCGGCGGCAAGATGCGACCAGAAGGTGTCCAGATCCTCGGCGCCGGGCAAACGCAGGCCAACACCAATGATCGAGATTTCCTCGTTGCCGGATGGGCGCTGCATCGGCGTTACCTCCCCGGGAATTGGATGGCGGCCAGGCGTGTGCGCAGCAGGTCTGCCGTCTCGTGCACCAGCTGCTCATTGACGCGATCCACGTGCCGCTTACGCCACGACTCCAGATCGGTACCTGCCACCCATTGATTAAACGCACCGAGAGCCGGTCCGCAATGCACCTGGAAATCCACCTTGTGTGCGGCGTCTCCACTCAACGCCCAGCGCGTGGTGTCCTTGAAATAGCGCTTGAAAATGAGCGCCATGCGGTGCTTCGGGTTGCGTTCCGCGCGTTCCATCTCGGCGGCGGGATAGGCGGCCCGCACTTCTTCGAATACGGTTCCCAGGCTGCGCTGGAAATAGCGCTCCTCGATCTGCTGGCGCGTCTTTGCATCGACCGCATCGATCGAATCGTGCTGGCGGTACAGTGCAACTAGCTTGCTTGCCCGCGCCGGGAAAAATACACCCTTCTTCAGGACCTGCACCATCGAACCCTGCTCGAACATCTCGCCGGACGGTGCGTAATCGGTATCGTAGACCCGCATATCCTGCAGCATGTCCTTCACCAGGTCGCTGGTGCCCGCCTCTACCGTGCACTGGTTGATGGAACCGGTGACGATGAAGTCGGCCCCCAGCACGAAGGCTGCGGCGGCCGCTTCCGGCGTACCGATGCCACCGCCGGATCCGATGAACAGGCGTCCGAAATGCGGGTAGCGCTGTTGCAGCTCGTCGCGCACCCGCAGCGCCGCCGGAATCAGCGTAAACGGCATGCCCTGGTCAGTATGCCCGCCCGAATCGGACTCCATGCACAAGGCGTCGGCCATGGGTGTCTCGCACAGCAGCGCCGCCTCGTCCTCCGTGATCGCACCGCTGCCAAGCAGGCGCGTGACCAGCCGTTTCGGCGCCGGAGAAAAGAACTGCGCGCCGACGTCAGGCCGCGACACCTTGGCGATGATGCGGTTGCGCGCTTCCACCCTGCCCCCGCTCCTGCGTACCAGTCCCTTTGCGCGGTAGCGCACCAGGGCGGCCGTCACCTCCGTAAAGGCGGAGGCTTCGATTGTGCGCACGCCATGAATCAGCAGCAGATCTGCAAGTTGATCCTCCAGGTCCGGGTAATTGCTATGTGAGATGAAGTTGACGCCCCAGGGTGAATCGGCTGGAATGCTCTCCTGGATGCGCACGATTGCGTTCTCCACATCGGCCATCCTCAGTCAGCCAACGCCGAAAAAACCCATCATGCCCGCCCGTGCCAGCCGCACCACCATGTCCACCGACGCTACGCCCTGGTACATGCCGCCTGCGAGACTCGCGTACTTCACGCCGAACTTTTCACAAAATTCAGGCGCGCCGAGAGACACGGCCGTGAAGACCGAGGTCGTATCCTGCCTTGGCGCCTGTTCGCTGGCCGGCCGCGATTCGGCGGTTTGCCGCGCGCTTTCTTCCTGCGCCAGCAGCGCTGCATCCAGCGGTCCTGCCTCCAGCTTGGTGCGCATCACCATCGGTTTGACCATGGCCACGCCCTCCGGTCCGATCTCCTCGAAATCCCGCACGTCGAGTCCCTTGGCCAGCAGGTAGCGAATACTGTCGGTCCAGCGCACCGGCGCGGTGATCTGCTCGACCATGCGCTCGCGTACCCGGGCAGGCGTGTGCGGACGCGCGGTGACGTTGGAAATGACGGGAATCACAGGTGCCGCGAACGGCAGGTTCTCGACGAACTGCTCGAATTCCGCGCGCGCGTCCGCCATGAAGGGCGTATGGAAGGCGCCGCTGACCTGCAACATCTTGAAGAAACTGGCACCGGGGGCCAGCATCAGCGGTTCAGCTTTCTCCACCGCAGCACGCAGCCCCGACAGCACGATCTGCTTCGGCGTATTGAAGTTGGCGGCATACACGTCAGCCAGCCCATGCTCCTGCAGCACCGCCTGCACCTGCGCCTCATCCAGGCCCAGGACCGCGGCCATGCCGCCACCCTGCGCCCGCGCCATGAGTTCACCGCGCTTGCGCACCAGCCGCAGGCCGGTCTCGAAATCGATCACGCCGGCGCCGAACAATGCCACATACTCCGACACGCTGTGCCCGAGCAGGTAGTCCGGCGTACCCGCCTCCTGCACCTTGCGCAAGTAGGCCAGCGCATTGACGACAAACAGCGCCGGCTGCGTGAATTCAGTCTGGGTCAGGCGTTCAATAGGCCCCTGCAGGCACAAATCTCGGACCGAATACCCGAGCACGGCGTCGGCCTTGGCCACCAGCTTCGGATACGCTTCAAACAACCCCGCCCCCATGCCGATGCGCTGGGCGCCCTGGCCCGGAAACATGTATGCCTTCATGACGACTCCATCAAATCCGCGCCCGCGCGCTCCCACTCGACGCGACCAAGGTCAAGCTTGACGACCCGATCCGCCACGTGCCAGTAGCGGTCATCATGGGTGACCGCAATCACTGTGATTCCCCTGGCCTTGAGACCGGGGATGATTTTTGTGTAAAAGACTTCCCGGAAATGCACGTCCTGCTCGGCCGACCACTCGTCGAACACGACAATCGGCCGGTCCTCCAGAAGCGTCGCGATCATGGCCAGCCGCTTCCGCTGGCCGGTCGACAGGTTGAGATCGGTGAAGCGCCCGCCTTCATAGCGCACCTTGCCCGCCAGTCCCATTTCATCGATCAGCGCATGGACACGGACGCGATCGACATCCTCCAGCCCGTACAGGCGATCGAACAGATGAAAGTCGGCGAAGATGGCCGAGAACAGTTCGCGATAGCCGCCGACCGCCTCACGGTCGAGTACCTCGCCGTCGACGGCAATGGATCCATGGTCAGGCGCATAAAGGCCGGTCAGCAGGCGCAATGAGGTCGACTTGCCGCCGCCGTTGCCGCCGACCACGAACAATGTTTCCCCGCGCTTGATGTCCAGGTTCAGCGGTCCAGCAGTAAACAAGGGATCACCGGACCGGCTGCGATAGCTGAACGTCAGTTCGCGCAATTCGATGCGCCTGAAGTCGCGCCAGCGGACAGCCGCCGCTCGCGCGGCCTCCGGATCGACGCCGGGTGCGGCCTCGAGCTTGCGCTCGACCTCCAGGATCGCCCCCAGGCCAACCTCCGCGCGCAGAAACATCGGCGACTGGGCGACGATCCGGGTCAGCGGCGCAATGCAGAACAGCAGCGTGGGCACCAGCTGGAACACCACCATGCTGTGCCCGTCGATGTATTGGGGAAAGGCGAAGCCCACCACGCCCAGCATGAAGTAGATGACGAATCCGCTGACCAGGACCATCGACACCCACAGTTCGCCGGCTTGCGTCTGCAACGCCTGTCCAGAACGGGACAGTGCCGTGTAGGCGGCATACACCGAATCGCTACGGCGCGTGTTGAGCCGCAATTCCTTGCTGCCATCGATGATTGCTCCGATCGCGTCGAGCAGTTCGCCCTGCCGCTGGCCCAGCCGGGCCAAGGTATCGCGGAAGTTTTCATCGATGTTCATGTAGCCGAGGATGCCGAGCCCGACCGCGATCAGAAACACGATCAATGCCGGTATCGACAGATATCCCAGGTAGATCAGCGACACGGCAAGCAGTACCGACTGCTGAAAGCACTCGACAATCAGCGGAAACGTGACTGACAGGTGATTCGTTTCCTGCGAAACCATCGTGTAGAGCGAGCCGCGCCCGACGCTGTCAGCGGTAGCCAGTTCGGAGCGGCGCAAACGCGCAATCACGCTCACCCGCAGATCCCGCAGCAGACGCTCGATGATCCGGTTCGAGCCGAGCAGCGCGGTCCGGTCACTGATGTAGTAAAGCGAAAAGGCCAGGCAGAACCCGAGCAGGAGCCAGACGCCCGGGCGCTCGCCCTCGGCCACCATGCCGGCCACCTGGTTGACCGCGACCAGCAGAAACGCGTTGGCGAAACCGGCCAGCACGGTCATTGCCAGCATGCGACGCATGCTGTTCCCGTCTGCTCGTCGGAGAAAATTCAGTATCACCATCGCCTATTGCCCAAGCTCCTCGGCTTGCATCCGTCCGAGGTCGAGCGTGACGACGCGGTCGCTCATGTGCCAGAAGCGATCATCGTGGGTCACGACGACGATCGTCTTGCCACGTTGCTTCAACTCGGGAAGGATGTCGTTGTAGAAGGCGGAACGGAAGCGCGCATCCTGGTCGGCCGCCCATTCGTCGAAGAAGCAGATTTCACGATCCTCGAGCATGGCCACGATCATGGCGAGGCGCTTGCGCTGTCCGGTCGACAAATCCTGCGCGGTGAAACGCCCGTTGTCGAAATCGACCTTGTGACTCAATTCCATGCGGGCGATCAGCTCGCGCACGTGGTCGGGGTCGACGTGTTCAAGTCCATGCAGGCGATCTAACAGATGAAAGTCCGGGAAGATGCAGGAAAACAGTTCCCGATACTCCTGCACCGACTGCGCATCCATCTCCACGCCATCGACCAGGATGCGGCCGCCATCGAGGGGATACAGGCCGCACATCAGCTTGAGAGCGGTTGACTTGCCGCTACCATTACCTCCCAGCAGGAACAGCAGCTCGCCGCGTCGCAACTTGAGATCCCAGGGACCGGTCCGGAAGCCGGGCGCACCCCCGGCATCCCGGTACGCAAAGCTGATGCCCTCGAATACGATCTCCTGGAAATCGGCAAAACGCGAACGCGGCGGCACTTTCCGACCTGCATGCTGCGACATGCCTTGGTCCAGCGTAGCCTCCAGCGCAAAGACGTGCCCCAGACCCATCTCGGCGCGCGAGTACAACGGTGCGGCGGACGTGATCGCCGTCACCGGCCCCACGCAGAAAATGGCGGCCGCGGCGATCTTGTAGATGATGTCGGTGTACCCCGCAAAGAAGCTTGGCAGCACAAAGATCACCACACCAAGCAGGCCATACAGGAATGCATTGCTGAACAGGAGCAGCACCACCCATTTCCTGCCCACGCCGACAACGCGCTCCTCTAGTTCCTCGACCACGCCGCGGTAGTGCCGGAACAGGGCATCGTTCTTGTCGGCGTTCAGGC
>JBIKKL010000256.1:0-6713 GCA_044360365.1 Burkholderiales bacterium
TGCTGCCGATCGCGATCGGCACCGCGATGGCCATCAAGCGCCGCAGCGAAGACGCGATGGTCCATTGCTTCATGGGCGAGATGACCGCTGAAACCGGCATTGCCCACGAGTCGATGAAGTACGCCCGCAATCATCTTCTGCCGATCCGATTCATCGTCGAAGACAACGGCAAGTCGGTCTGCACTGACACCCGAGACGCCTGGAATCAGCCCACCCTCAGTTTTGACAACAGACGAGACAGTCATGTCCACTACTACCGCTACGAGACCCGATACCCGCATGCCGGCGCAGGCCAGCGCGTCCAGTTCTAAGCCGCGCGTGGTGAAGTATTTCGACGAGCTCAAGCGCTCGATGGAATACCTCGCTACCGATCCGCGCACCCTCTTCATAGGTCAGGCTGTGGCCGTTCCCGGAACGGCGATGAGCAATACACTGAAGGACATCGATCCGACGCGCTTGCTCGAGCTGCCTGTAGCCGAAGAAATGCAGATGGGAATGACCACCGGACTGGCACTGGCCGGGCTGGTGCCGGTCAGCTTGTTCCCGCGCTGGAATTTTCTCCTCTGCGCCATGAGCCAGCTGATCAATCACCTCGATAAGGTGGCCGTAATGTCGAACAACGGCTTTGCGACCAAGGCGATCGTGCGCACCAGCATTGGTGCCGAGCGACCGCTGCATCCGCAGCATCAGCATGTAGGAGACTTTACCGATGCGGTGCGCTCCATGTGCAGTTCGATTGAGGTGATTCGCCTGGACGAACCCCAGGACATCTTCCCGGCCTATCAGCGCGCGCTGCTTCGCGATGACGGCCGTAGCACCCTGCTCGTGGAGTGGGGCGACTTTTACAACGAGAAGTAAGCCCAGGCCGCCATGATGAAGTTCCCACTGATGCGCAACAACATCCTGCGCGAAGACCTCGATGCGATCATCCACCACCTGCAGCAGGATGACCCCATTCTGACCAACGGGCCGAACTGCGCAGCCTTTGAAGCCGAGTGGTCGCAGTGGCTGGGAGTCAAGCACAGTGTCTTCGTCAATTCAGGCGCATCGGCCAATCTGCTGTCGATGGCGGTACTGCGCATTCGCCACCCTGAAGGCGGCGAAGTCATCGTGCCGCCGCTGGCCTGGGTGTCGGACGTGGCCACCGTCCTGCAAAACGGCTTCACGCCGGTCTTTGCCGATATCGATCCGAGCACGCTGGCGATGGCACCCGGCGAGATCCTCTCGAAGATCAACGACCGCACGCGTGCCGTCTTTCTGACCCATGTCCAGGGTTTCGACGGGCTGACCGACGAGTTGATTGCCGAACTCGCGCGTCGCAGCATTCCGTTGATCGAGGACGTGTGCGAGTCACATGGCGCGACCCACAAGGGTATCAAGCTCGGCAGCATCGGCTGGATGTCGAACTTCTCGTTCTATTACGCTCACCACATGTCGACCATCGAGGGCGGGATGGTGTGCACCAATGACAGCAAGGTCTATCAGCAGCTGCGCATGCTGCGCTCGCATGGCATGGTGCGCGAGTCGACCGATCCCGACCTGAAGGCTGGCTATGTCGCCGAGCATCCCGACCTGAATCCAGATTTCATCTTTGCATACCCGGCGCATAACGTTCGTAACACCGAAATTGGCGCGATCATGGGTCGCAGCCAACTCAAGCGGCTCGATGCCAATGTGCGCCGGCGCACCGAGAACCTGCATCGCTTTCTAGCCCGTATCGACAGCACGCGTTACCAGACCGACTTTCTGCTCGAAGGCAGCAGCAACTACGCCTTCAACCTGATCCTGAAAGAACCCGATGACGCACTTGTGCAGCGGCTCATGACCACCCTGCGCGCGGCAGGCATCGAATTCCGTCGCGGCAGCGCTGGCGGCGGCAATCAGGTGCGCCAGCCCTATCTGCGCGGCATCGTGCCGAAAGATCATCATCTGCAGTTCCCGAAGACTGACCATGTTCACTTTTACGGGTTCTATATCGGCAACTTCCCGGATCTGCGCGACGTCGAAATCGACGAGATCTGCGACATCATCAACTCCGCATGAACCAGCATTCGGTCACTTCGGCGATCGTGCTGGCCGGCGGCCTCGGTACCCGGCTGCGCAGTGCCGTGCCCGATCTTCCCAAGCCGATGGCACCGGTCTCCGGCCGGCCATTCCTCGCGCACCAGCTCGACCAGTGGATCGCCCAGGGTATCCTGGACTTCGTACTTGCGGTCGGCTATCGCCACGAAGCCATCTCCGATTACTTTGGTACGCATTACCACGGCGCATCGATCCGCTACAGCGTCGAAGCCACGCCGCTTGGCACCGGCGGCGCCCTGCTGCAGGCGGCTAGCCTGGTCGCAAGTGAGGCGCGATTCCTGCTGCTGAACGGCGACACCTACTTCGATGTCGCGCTCGCGAAGCTTGAAGACTTCGCTCTCAGACATGATGCCGACTGGTGCTTCTCACTCTTTGTGGCTGCCGAACCCGGCCGCTACATGGGCATGACGATCGAGGCCGACGGTCGCATCAGCGCGCTGAAGTCGGACGACCAGACGCCCGGGCGCCTGGCCAACGGCGGCGTCTATTTGGTGCATCCGCGTGCCCTGCGGGGCGCACCCGAGCCGGCGCCAGGCCCGCTGTCGCTCGAAAACGATCTGTTTCCCGCCTGGCTCGCACAGGGTCAGCGGCTTCATGGCCTGGCACTCGACGGTCGATTCATCGACATCGGCGTGCCGTACGACTATCACCGCGCTGCCGATGTACTGCCCCAGACCTGCGAGGATTAAGCCATGACCACTCCTATCGAACGCCTCTCGCGCAATGTCGAAGCCTCGCTCGCGGCCAAGCAGCAGATGCTCGCTGATCCGCAGATCATGGCGACCTTCGATGCAGCCGCTCGCCTGATCGTGGGTTGCTACAAAGCGGGTGGTCGCCTCTACATCGCGGGCAACGGTGGCTCGGCTGCTGATGCCCAACACCTGGCCGCTGAATTCGTGAGCAAGCTCGCCCGCGACCGGGCGCCGCTGCCGGCCGAAGCCCTTACCACTGACTCGTCGATCCTGACGGCGATTGGTAACGACTACGGCTTTGATCGAATCTTCGAGCGACAGCTCGCCGGCAAGGCTACCGAGAAAGATGTCTTTCTTGGTATCACCACCTCCGGCGAATCGGCCAACATACTCAAGGCCCTGGACCATTGCGCCAACCGGGGATTGCCGAGCGTGGTGCTCTCGGGCCGAGGCGGCGGCAGTGCCAAGCTGCGCGCCAACTACTGCATCGCCGTGCCGGGCGCGGCCACCAGCACCATCCAGGAACTTCACATCGTCCTGGCCCACACCCTTTGCGAATGCGTCGAAGCAGCGATGTTCGACGACGGCCAACTTTCCCCCAGGAGCGCGACATGACCTTCAACATTCTCGTGACCGGCGGCGCCGGCTACCTCGGATCCACCCTCGTTCCGCAGCTGCTGGCAGCCGGCCACAGAGTGACCGTGCTTGACAGCTTCATGTTCAAGCAGAACAGCCTTAACCATGTCTGCTTTCACCCGAACTTCAAGGTGGTCAAGGGCGACATCCGTATCGAAAGCACGATGGCGCCGCTGCTCAAGGAAGCCGATATCGTGATCCCTCTGGCCGCGCTGGTCGGTGCACCGATGTGCAATGCTGATCCGGTGGGCGCGAAAACCGTCAACCATGATGCGATCGAGATGATGCTCTCGAAGATGTCGGCTGATCAGCGAATCCTGATGCCGACCACCAACAGCGCCTACGGCACCGGTGACGACAACAACTTCTGTACGGAAGAGTCGCCACTGCGGC
This sequence comes from Burkholderiales bacterium, assembly GCA_044360365.1. Classification (GTDB taxonomy): domain Bacteria; phylum Pseudomonadota; class Gammaproteobacteria; order Burkholderiales; family WYBJ01; genus WYBJ01. Next base: position 3,804 of record JBIKKL010000256.1, read on the forward strand.
CGATCTCCATCTATGCACGCGAAAAGGTGGCGGTCGAGCAGCACCTGATGCAGCGCGGCAACGCGATCAGTTTCCGGCTCGCCACGGTCTTCGGCATGTCGCCACGCATGCGCATCGATCTGCTGGTCAACGACTTCACCTATCGTGCAGTGCACGACCGCTTCGTTGTGCTTTTCGAGGGCGACTTCAAGCGCAACTACATCCATGTGCGCGATGTCGCGCGGGTCTTCATGCACGGCATCGCCAATTTCGATGCGATGCGCGGCCAGATCTACAACGTCGGACTGACCGAGGCGAATGTCTCAAAACGCGAACTGTGCGAGCACATTCGTAAGCAGGTGCCTGACTTCGTGTTCCTTGACGCACCGGTTGGCAAAGACCCAGACCAGCGCAACTACGTCGTCTCGAACGCCAAGCTCGAGAAGACTGGGTTCATGCCTGAAATGTCGCTGTCTGCCGGGATCAGCGAGTTGATTAAGGGCTTCACCATGATCCGAAACACCGTCCACGGCAACGTCTGAGCGAGCTGACATGATCCGCATGTATCCCAAGGCCGCAGTTCTGACCGCCCATCACCCCTTCGGCGGTACCGAGATGATGGCGCAGAGTCTGAGCTATGCGCTCAATGCCAACGGCTATGATGCGCGGATCATCAACATCAGCGATGCCAGCCTTCAAGAGCTGCCACGCATTCTGCAAGACCCGGATTTCCGGCTGATCATGACCACCGGCACGCTGCCGCTGAGCATCACGATCGATAACAGGCCGGTCTGGGAGTTGATCGGACCGCAGGCGCAGTTCATCACTTATGTTATCGATGCTTGGCCGTATGACTTCGTGCGGGTCAAACCCTGCCGCGACTACCTGCAGGCCCGCCGCTCCAACCCGAATCTGCACATCGCCAGCCTCGAGGGTAACGACAGCCGGCTGATCGGCAAGGGCGTGCATTTCATGCCGACCGGCTCCTACCCGGCGCCTTGGCGAGTCGGCCCGAAAGAAAGCGGCGACAGGCTGATGATTTGGGCCTCGGCCAACAAGGAACTCGCGGTCAGCGCCCTGCATAACGAGTTTGAGGCCACGCTGCGCGACAACAATGTCTGGGGCTTTGATGGCGATCGAATTCGCACGATCGGCGAGGCGCTGCGCTACACCACGATCGTTCACGGTCTGAGCGCGATCGCAGACGCTGTGGGCATGCCGGTGACTGAGCTGGTCGTCCCCGAGTACATGACTGCCCTGTGCGCGATGGACTCCTGCCTCAAGCGCTACCGTCGCGTAAAGGTGGTGATGGCCCTGCGCGGTATGCCGGTCGACATATACGGCGAAAACTGGGGGCAGTATGTCGGTAACGAGAAATCGTTCCGGTTGCTCACACCCAACCCCAATCACAACCATGCTTTCAGCTATCTGGTGCAGCACTATGCCGGGCTGGTGAATTTCGACCCCAATTTCGGGAATGGCACCAACGAGCGTGCCGTCAGTGCGCTGGCTATGGGCGTTCCGATCGCCAACAACTTCAATCTCACCACTGACCATCTCGCAGGCGTGCATCCCTATCACTTCAGCGACGAGTCGATCCGCTTCGCTGCATGCAAGCTGCTATCGCACACCGACCCGGTGCCCACGCCACAGGGCAACACCTGGGAGGGCCTGGTGGGCGGGCTGCTGCGTCGGATTGCGACGCCGTCAGCCCATTGACTCTGGCATCGGAAGCCTGACGCCTGACCGATCTACGCACGCGAGCACCAACGCCAAGTCAGTATCGACCATGAACAGCGCAACCAAGACCCCATCCGGCGAACGCCGGCTTGACGTCCTCTTCATTAATCCGAGCTCGTCGGCGCAGGCCTATCAGGATCTCGCGGTGACCTTTGCAGCGATCGAGCCGCCCACCTGGGCACTGTTGCTCGCGCAATCCTGCCGCGCACAGGGTTTTGGCTGTGCCATTCTCGATTGCGATGCCGAAAGACTCTCTTTGGCCGATGCGGTGGCGCGCGTCGAATTGCTCAAGCCGCGTCTGGTCGTCTTCGTGGTCTATGGTCAAAACCCGAATTCAGGTACCACCAGCATGATCGGTGCTACCCGGCTGGCGCAGGAGATTCGCGAGCAGGCGCCCCACTATCCGATCGCCTTCGTGGGCTCGCACACCAGTGCACTGCCACGTGAGGTGCTGGCGCTTCCTTTTGTCGATGTCGTGTTCCAGAACGAGGGCGTCTATGCGCTACACAACCTGCTACGCGGCAACCTGCACAGCGACATTCACCGGGTCGCCGGCATCGGCTACAAGAAGCGCGACGGTCAGGGCAACTCGGTGATGTTCATGAATCCACCGCAGTCGGTGGTGCCTCAGGATCGCATGGACATCGACCTGCCGGGATACGCCTGGGACCTGCTGCCCTATCGCGAGCGTCCGCTTGATCTGTATCGCGCGCATTTCTGGCATGCCGGTTTCGATCACTCGAAGCGTACGCCGTTTGCGGCGATCTACACATCGCTTGGCTGCAACTTCGGCTGTGACTTTTGCATGATCAATATCGTCAACCGGGTCGACGAGGGCGACGATGTGCATGCGGCCAACTCGCGCGGCATGCGTTTCTGGAGTCCGACCTTCATTGCTGGCGAGCTCGAGAAGCTCGCAGGCATGGGCGTCGAAACCGTTCGCATCAGCGACGAAATGTTTTTTCTCAACCGTCGCTATTACGAGCCGCTGCTCGAGCAAATCGTCAGTCGCGAGCTCAATCTGCGAATGTGGGCTTATGCGCGGGTCGATACCGTGCGGCCTGCCGCACTCGATCTCTTCCGGCGTGCGGGCATCGGCTGGCTCGCCCTTGGCATCGAGGCCGGCAGCCAGCTGGTGCGCAAGGAAGTCTCCAAAGGGAGCTTTCAGGAGGTCAATATCCGCGAGATTTG
>JBIKKL010000257.1:0-6710 GCA_044360365.1 Burkholderiales bacterium
ACACCGCGGGTTCAGTACGTATTCCCGCGGCGCTGAACGGCATCGTGGGCCTGCGCCCCACCACCGGGCGTTATCCCTGTGAGGGCATCACACGCATTACCTGGAGCAGGGATACCGCTGGTCCCATGGCACTAACCGTCGGTGATGTCGCACTGATGGATGCCGTGATCACGGGCGAAGATCCCGTGCGGGAGGCGGCAACGCTGCACGGGCTACGGCTGGGACTCCCGAGAGCACATTTTTTCGAAAACCTCGATGCCGCACTGGCCGAGCGAATCGAGCATGGCCTGCGCGCGCTGCGCGAAGCAGGCGTCGAACTGATCGAGGTCGATCTGGCGGAGATCGCAGCGCTGGACGCACGCACCGGGCCGGCAGCACTCTTCGAGACAGCCACGCTGCTCCCGGACTATCTGCGCGAGAACGCGATCGGCATCACACCGGAAGAGTTTGCCGCGCAGATCGCAAGCCCCGATGTACGCGGGATCGTGCAGGCGGCATTCGCCGGCGCGGTCAGCGAATCGACCTTCCGCGAGATCGAGGACGTCGTGCGGCCGGCCATGCGCCAGATCTATGCCGAGTGCTTCCGTTCACACCGTATCGACGCCCTGGTGTTCCCCGCCACCCCGCTGCCCGCACGTCCGTTGCTGGGCGGACTGGACACGGTGCTGCACAACGGCGAACCGGCATCTGCATTCCGCAACTATGTGCACAACACCAACCCTGGCAGCAACGCGGGGTTGCCGGGCATCAGCATCCCAGCGGGTTTCGCCGAAGGCATGCCCGTGGGTATGGAACTGGACGGGCCGGCGGGATCGGATCGCAGGCTGCTGGCCGTGGCACTCGCGCTGGAGCCGTTGCTGGGCTCCTGAAATGCACCCCCGAAGCCCGACACGGCATCAAATGTCCCTCTCTCTGGAGCCGACACCATGAGCACCCCGCTGCGCATCATCGACAGTGCCACCGTGCGTCGGCTGGCTCCGCCGGAACAACTGATCGACTGGATGCGGGATGCGATGATCTCGACCAGCCGGCGCGCCGTCGAACTGCCGCTTCGCCGCGGCATGGTCTTGCCGGGTGGGCTCGGCGTGATCGGCATGATGCCCGGCTACGTTGGCGACGAAACCGCCTCAGCAGGCGTGAAACTGGTGAGCCTGGTGCCCCCGGCGCGACGCCGGGGTTCCAGCCATCTGGGATTGATGGTGCTCTACGACGCCGACGGCCTGGTGCCGCAAGCCGTTCTGTGCGGCGCGACCGTCACAGCACTGCGCACAGCGGCCGTGAGCGCGCTCGCCACATCCGCTCTGGCGCGGCCGGACGCGAGCGTGCTCGCGATACTCGGCGCCGGCGAGCAGGCCGCCGCCCACATCCCGGCGCTGATGGCGGTGCGCCCGTTCAAGAAGATCGTGATCTGGGCGCGCAGGCCCGAACAGGCCGAGGCGCTCGCCGCCACCCTGCGCGTGCCTGCCGAAATCGCGCTTGCACCAAACGTGCAGCAGGCCGTGGCAAGCGCGGATGTGATCTGCACGGTCACCTCCGCGAAGGAGCCGATCCTGCAGGGCGAATGGCTTTCGCCCGGCACGCACATCAATCTGGTCGGCTCGAGCAGCGCCGATGCGCGCGAGGCAGACGACGCCGTCGTGCAGCGCAGCCGCTTCTTCGTGGATTACATCCCCTCGACGCTGGACCAGGCGGGCGAGTTCCTGCATGCAAAGGCCGCCGGACTTGTGGACGACACGCATATCGTGGCTGAACTCGGCGCCGTGCTCGATGGCGCTGCCAACGGCCGCCGGGATCCGGGTGAGATAACCGTGTACAAATCGCTGGGAATCGCAGCACAGGACGTGGTCACGGCGCGACAGGTGTACAGGGCTGCCTGCGCTGAAGGATCGGGCGTTACAGCATCGATCTGAGGCCCCGGTGCCCAAGAGCACTGCGGCATGACAACGACCCTGCCACCGCACGAGGGAGCGCAGCATGTCCGGTCTTCATCGCATCCTGCTGTTGCCTGCGCTGCTCCTGGGGTTCGCTGCGCGAACAGCCGCGGCAACGGACACCTGCTCCGCGTTCAACGCGCAGTCGCGCGTCTCTGCTGAAAGGTTGAACCGCGAGCTGCTGATCGCCAACAGCCGGCTGGACGCAGGCGATCTGAGGGCCGGACGAAACCCCAAACTCGATGCCTACATGCGGCAGTTCGCAGCCGACACCAAAGTACATGGCTTGCAAGGCAGGCCAGAGCCTGCGGCGCTGGACGATGTCAGGGCCCACTACAGCAACGTGATGGGCGCGCCATCCCCCGCACTGTCCGATCCGGACGACGGGTTGAAGGAAGACCTGCACGTCGTTGCCGGCACGATGGCGGCGCATCGCTACCACGCAGCGCTTCACGTGCCGGGCTTTCCGCCGGACTTCGCGTACTACGATGCGGCCCTGCCCCTGCGTCTGCGTGGGCAAACCGTCTTCGATTACGGCGGGCCGAATGGCACCATCCGCGAACGCTGGTCCAACCACGACAACAAGTTCCGCACCGGGCAACTGTGGCGCTACATGCTCACCCATCCGCGCGATGCGGACCCCGCCCGTTTCCGGCGTGACCTGCTGCCCAGGAGCAACGCGCCGGGCGCGTTGATCGATCGCGACGGGGACCGGCTGAACGCTGTCTTCAACGGCGAGCTGGCGTTGCAGGCGGGCGATTTCACGTTGGTCGATGGCGCGTTCCGATATGGCCCGGCGAGCAGGCCTGCGGGCACGGAAAGGCCGATCACGGAGGCCGAAGGCTTGGCATTCGTTACGCGCTGGTTCGCGGACGAGACACTGACCGTCGACGCCATATCGACGCACGATTGGATCGCGGACGATGCCACGTTGCACGGCGCGGGTTGCGATGCAGCTGAGAGAGAAAACGCGCCGGCAAGTATCGGTGGGAAAGCGTCCGGCAGGCTGGCGGCAACGACGCTGCAGCACCTACTTGAGGACCGACTCGGCGCCCGCGCGAAACACCGCGTGTTACAGCCGCCGGACATGAACGCGCCTTACGACCGTCAGCCGATTTCGGCGTGGTCCCAAGTGGCATTCCAGACGCAATGGGACAGCATGGCCACACATGACGGCCGACCCGACCGGGCACAGTCAGCGCCGATCCGCTATTGCGCTCAGTGGATCATGCGTCTGCGTGCAGGCTCAGTGGACGGGAGTGATGCGAAGGCGGAGGAAATCTGGCTCAACCTGACGCGGCTCGACGATCCGGGCGGCAGTTGTGTCGATGCGTTTGATGTCGAACGTGCCGCGGGAACCGGATGACACTACGGCATCGCCAACCACTCCACCCCCATATGCCCCTCTTTCACGTAGAGCAGACAACCCGCATCACCCGCCCGCGGCCTATGCCGACTGCCTGCCGGCAGACGTAACCACGTCAGCGCCGGATAATCGACGTCCTCGTCGTGCAGAGAGCCGTCCAGCACGAGGATTTCCTCGCCGCCCTCGTGCACGTGCTCCATGAAGACGGTGCCCGGCGCCGAACGCGAGAGTCGCGTACGCACGCCGCCGTGTTCATGAAGCGGCAGGATGCGATGCCCCGGCACGAAGCCGTCCTGCCACTGCGCCGCATGCATGTCGATGCGGACCGCCTGCGTGTCACCCTCGGCGAACTGCCAGAGTTTGACGAGAATGGTGCAGCCACCTTCGGAATATGGCGCATGACCGCTGCCCGGCGGATTGCGTACGTAGGTGCCGGCGGGGTTGTGGCCGTGCTCGTCCGAGAACACGCCCTCGAGCACCAGGTACTCCTCGGCGCCGCCGTGCATGTGTCGCGCAAAGCATGATCCTTACGCAGCACCGCAAACGCATTACCAAGGACTCAGTCGGCCAGTTCCCAGAGCACCTTGTGGTAAAGCGTCACGCCGATGTTCGAGCTGATGGGTATCACCCGCCGCGTGTCGGTCAGGTCGAGAACTCTCTGCTGCCCCTCGATCATCCGCCGGTCTGCCTAGAAAGCGGCCCTGACCCGCTCTATCAGCGTGCGCGACAATTCGCGATCTCCCTGCATGGTGTGCGTACCATGGCTGAAGAAATAGCGCGCCCGTCCCGGCTCGGTGGGGGTGACTGCCTGGCACGAGAGGGTGCGCCGGCTCGCCTCGCTGAAATCCGTGGGGGGGCATCGTCGAGGCGCTCCGCGGTGCCCTCGGGGAAGGAGGCCGTTCGCAGGATGACGATCCCCGGAACGAGGACGTCGAGGGCTGACCAGACATCGACTGGCACCCCATCGGATCGGCTGGGCTTCAAGGACTCACTACGTATCCATCGCTCGAAACGCACACCGCGGGGCACGCGCAATACCGGATGCCCCGACTGGGGCTCGATCCGAACTGCTCGCGTGCCTGCTTGCTATGCCGCTTCAGAGCGGGAGCTGGAGGAGTTTCGAGGTGGCTCATCGGATGAGCCCCACCGCGATGCAGTACGTCACCGAGCTGCCGAAGAGCGGATCCTCGAACGGACCGTCGCGGCAGGGAAGTCGGTGCGTGGGGGATAGGGAATGGCGGCGACACCTGAGGATGACGACGGCGGCGAGGCGCACCTCCGCAGTCTAGAGTGCAGTCGCATTCTTGGCGAACTTCTTGAGCGGCTCAAGGTCGTGAGCCCAAACGATGAAGATTCTGTGCTTTTTCTGGGCATCGATAACATTTTCGGGGCGGAAGACACCTGCGAGCACTGCGACCGTGACGAGCTGGTTACCAAATTCTGTACGCCACTTTTCCGCCTTGGCGACCGTGTCGTTATTCAGGCGCTTGAAGCTGTTCACTGCGCTATTCGAGGTCTTACATTCGATCGCCAAGAGGCGGCTGTCGTCGAGGCGCGCGATTCGGTCACACCGAGTACCAGCGACCAGAGCGCCACCGTTGAAAAACGTACCCGGGGCAATCCTTGATGCATTATGAAAGGTCTCCTGCTTCTTGAGGCCACACTCCTCAAGGGCCGCACCCACAGCCGCCTCCTGCGCTGCACTTGCAGTGTTGCGCCGTGTGGTCCGATAGCGCTCCGTGGCCCAGACGGCCGCAGTTGCCGCGATGGCCTGACTTCGCTCTTGTGCAGTTGGCTGTCTGCCTGCCTCAACCCAGGGAAATCGAATTGGGTCGAGAGCGACACTCGCCACCTCAAGAACGCGACGACCTTCGGCTTCAGTTCGTGCACCTGCGCCGCTCAGCCCAGCCAAGGTCGCAAGGTCGTCCGCGCTGATAAACGGAGCGCCCACGAAGCGGACCGCTTCAACAAGCCCCTTTTGATCAACCAGCGCTTCTGCGCGCATGGCGGATAGATTACTGGTGGCGTTCAACAAGGTGTCGATGGCTCGCTCGCAGTCACCGTGAAGGCGTCGAAATACCATCTTGCGAGCCGGGGCACTATCAGTCCACTCCTTCACAAAGAGGTCGAGCGAACGGCGACAATCGCGTGTGATCGCCTCGTCCGAGTAGACAGGGGGCTGCACTGGGCCTGCTTTGCGTGACATGTTCGTCCTCTCGTCGTCGCTAACCGAACCTTGGGCGCCGATCGGTCTGATCTTTGCCCGTGTCCTTGCCGGTTCCCTTAAGCGCAGCCGCCGCTTCTTCACTCTGCGCCCTAGCCGCTCGCACTCTCTGCCGGCTCTCGCCGTTTCGCGCCTCCTCCCGCTTCGTATAGTCGATCGACGTACGGATCTCGGGAGGCAGTGGGGCGGAAAGAGGGCGGATGCGTTGGTCGCTTTTCTCTAGAGCATCGAGGATGGCCCGGCCCAAGACGCGCCCGAAGTATGTCGGAACAGCGTTGCCGATCTGGCGGAAACGCGATGCCATGTCGCCCGAGAAGTGCCATTCTTGAGGGAACCCCTGCAAGGCAGCACATTCAGAAGTCGTGAGACGACGGACGCTCCCATCAGGCAGTCGCAACCAATCCTGCGTCGCGGCTGCCGTTACAGTCCGCGCCGGCTTGTTGGGGTCAGCGATGAAGGTCCCTTGTTTGTATCCCCAGTGCCCGCCGGGTCTGGTGGCCTCGCGAGCGCCGGCGCTCTTGAGCCCAGACCCTTCGGGCACTTCAGCCAGGAGCGGTGCCAGCCTTGCTGATGGACGAACGATGTCCTCGTCTTCGTAAGCAGACGGACGGAAAGACTTCAGAAAGTCACCGAGAGTTACACGCGATGCGCTGTAGAGTGTGGGCGTCTCCGAGTGAGTCGGAGTGGGGAATGTCGGCAGGGGCGCAACTCTCGCACCGAACATAAAAAGCCGGACGCGACGCTGAGGGGCGCCGAAGTCGGCAGCATTCAAAACGCGGAACGCTGTTGCGTAGCCGATGGCTTCGAAGCTGGCCTTGACCATCTCCAAGACTTCGCCAGGGCGACCGTCCGGCCCCCGCTGAGTGACGAGGCCGCGAACATTTTCGAAAAGGATGTACATGGGGCGTAAGTCACGCGCGACGCGCACGAACTCCTCGAAGAGCCGACCACGGGGATCGGCGACTCCGAGTTGCTTGCCCGAGCTACTGAACGGCTGACAGGGCGGTCCACCTGCTAGGAGGTCGGGACACCATTCCTCGGCTACGCCCGGGGGCCGAAGCTGGTCGCTTTCGATGTCGTAGATGGAGCCCTCGATGATCCGCGTGCGGCTCAAAAAGGTGCGCTCACTGTCAAGCACCGCGATTCTACGTGCCTTGTTCTCTCGCAGGGTGCTGGCGCACTCGGGGTC
>JBIKKL010000258.1:0-6708 GCA_044360365.1 Burkholderiales bacterium
AACGAAGTAAACCACCCACATAACTACCAGCAGCCCAAAGCTTGATAGGAACACGACCAAGCGATGATAGACCGTGTTGTACGTGCAGTGGATGAGGCTATGTAGCAGCCGCAGGGCCACGAAAAGCCATGAGCAGACAACAAGCCAGCCTGGAACGAAACCTGTAGCGAGCGCTATTGCGGCCAGGGCAAAGAACAATACCGGAACCTCGAATAGATTTCGGAAGTTGTCTGCCACTTGCACGTTCTCAAGACGAGCTGCCATTGTCAGTGAATTCGCTATAGCTTGCGGGTGTAAGCGCTTTCGCCGCATTTCCCGGACACGCGTAACGAGCAATGCTCCGCCCACCGCGGACGCGAGCAACACCATGGCGAGGCAGGCTGCGATGAGTTGGATGTGATTTGCGGGCATAGTCGTTTCAGTGCGGTCTAACACTGAGTAGCCGGAACAATTCCGTACTTCAACACGGAATGTTTCCGTCTAGTTCCGGATGCCACTTTCGCAGCGCCACCCCACGCTCCTTCGAAGTTGACCAGCATGTTCCAATACATCCATAGCATACCTGCCCCTGGCCTGAAGAATTAGTCTACACGTCTTTTCTAATACGAGAAAAGGCAGCCGTATTCCGGAATCTTTTGCCTGCACCTCTTGAAGAAGTTGAAAACCAGGAGGATACTGTATTTTTATTCAGCACTCGCAATGGATTCATCGTTTCGACCATGAGTTCAGCAGCCCATCCCCCGCCATTGCTGCAGCGCGTTAAAGACGCGATTCGGGTTCGTCACTACAGTATTCGAACCGAGGATGCATATATCCACTGGATCCGTCGCTACATCCTGTTCCATGGCAAGCGTCACCCGATCGATATGGCGGAAGCCGAGGTTGGGGGCTTCCTCACCAGCTTGGCGGTTGAGGCCGATGTGGCTGCATCAACGCAGAATCAGGCGCTGAACGCGTTGAACTTTCTCTACCGCCACGTCCTGGAGAAGCCACTCGGCGATCTCGGCAACATCGCGCGCGCGAAGCGGCCTCAGCGGTTGCCCGTCGTGCTCAGCGTAGACGAGGTTGGCATGCTTCTGCGGGCGCTGCCTGGCGTCTATTGGCTGATCGGCTGCCTGCAGTACGGTTCAGGGCTGCGGCTCCTGGAAAGCGTTCGGCTGCGGATCAAGGATCTGGATTTTCGCCATCGTGCCATCGTGGTTCGAGATGGCAAGGGCGCCAAGGATCGCGTCGTTACACTACCCGACGAGCTGATCGTTCCGCTTCAGCGCCACCTTGTTGGCCGCCAAACGACTTTCGAGCGCGATTGCGACGAAGGGTTCGGCGGCGTGTTTCTTCCGCATGCGCTAGAACGAAAATATCCCAATGCACCGATCGAGTGGGCGTGGCAATACGTATTCGCCGCGAACCATTTGAGCGTCGATCCACGTTCCGGCGCAACGCGCCGTCATCATGTCGACGAAAGCAGTGTACAGAAGGCGGTGCGTGCCGCGGTGCTGAAGAGCCGCATCGCAAAGCCGGCCAGCTGTCATACGTTGCGTCACTCGTTCGCAACACATCTGCTCGAACGTGGCGCCGACATTCGAACGGTGCAGGAGCAGCTTGGGCATGCAGACGTTCGAACGACCCAGATCTACACGCATGTTCTGGAGCGAGGCGGCATGGCGGTCAAGAGCCCGCTGGGCGCAGCCCTTCGCCCCATGCCGTCGCGCACACCGGGCTCTTTCGACGCAGATCCTCACCTACCTGGCCAATACTGACTGCAGCACGCGTCCCCTGCTTCGATGCACGTGCTGCATGCTGCTTCGTCTATCGCTGCGGCACGCAAAGATCCACGATCCTGCGCACGTCGCTCACCTTCTCCATCCCCATGATCTCGTTCATCGCCGCGTCGATCTGCGCGGGCTTGAGCACCGAACCGGCGAGCATCTTGAATTTCTCGAATACCGCCTCTCGCGTCTCCCAGCCGTAGGTGTCGCCACGGCCGCCGGTTGCCTCGCTGCGCGGCGCGTGCAGCTTCTCTCCGTTCTTGAGCGTGACGGTCACGTCCCAATAGTGGCCGCCGCCCTTCGCGCGATGCGGGCGGCCCACGTATTCGGGATCCTGGGTGATGTTCACCTTCTTCAGCATCTCTTGCACCGCCGGTCGCATCGCCGCTTCGTCGGTGAAGCTCGACAGATCGAGCTTGCCGCCGTCGACGATCATCGAAGCGACCGTAAACCAGGTGGAGAACTTGCCCTGCAAACCGCTCTGAGGCCAACGCAGGTTGGGCGCCATGCAGGAGGGCTCGTGTGTGGTGATGATGTCGACCGATGCCACGTCCGCGGCCTTGAACGGCGTCTTCTTCAGCAGCTTCGTGATCGCGGTGTTCGCCCCGTGCGTGCCGCCGCAGCAAGGCCAGATCTTGATGGCGATCCCGTTGGCGACTTCCTTGCCGCTGCCCATGAGCGCCCAGGGATTGCCGAGGTGCCGCGGCACGGCGGCAAGATTCATCATCTCTTCGCCGTAGACAGCTGCGTAGCCGAACCGATGTTCCATGACATCCGGGTTGGCCTCGTAGCCCTTCGATGCCATCTTCGCTGCGAGCACTGCAGCGCGGCAGGCGTTGCCGGGGTGGAACGGCTTGGTCATCGTGCCGAAATTGGCACGCAAGCCTGCAGCCTGCGAGGCGCCTATGCCGAGCGCCATGCGCGTCTGCATTTCATCGAGGTTCATCATCTTCGCCGCGGCGGCCGTCGAACCTAGCGTGCCGATGCTCGACGTGTTGTGCCAGCCTTTGCCGTAGTGGTCCTCGCCCATCGCGTGGGTGACGTTCAGGGTGATGTCGAAGCCGACGATGTACGAGAGCAATGCCTGCTTGCCGCTCAGGCGATGCTCTTCGCCCATCGCGAGCACCACCGGCATGAGCAACACGGCCTGATGTCCGCCGGTGAAATCGTCGAAATCTTCCGAATGGCCGAGGGTGCCGTTGGCCATTGCAGCATTCACGGCGTTGGTTTCGATGCTCGTGCCGAGCACGCGCGCCACGGGTTTGCCACCCAGTTCGTCGACCAGGCCGGTGAAGATCTTGCCGAGGGGGCGCGTCGTGCCGTAGATCGCGCAGCCCACGGCATCGAGCAGGCACAGTTTGGCCAGATTCACGGCCGGGGTGGGAATGTCTTCGAATTGCGCCTTGGTAATGAAGCTCGCCATGCGTTGCGTCGTACCCATCGTTGCACCTTATGTCTGGATTGTGGATTCAGTATGAAGGGACTGCCGAAGCCCGCCGCTCGAACCATGAGCTGCGCACATCCGAACGTCAATTCGGCAGGCTGCCCTTTGAAAGGGGCCCGACGTCCGGCCGGCATGAACCGCCCGCTTGATCCTATGCCCCGCCCCGACACGCGTCAATCGAGCCGCGACGCACCGGCAACGCTGGGTCCACGATGCGGGAAGGCAGGCGGGGAATTCATAGCGACGGCGCCCGCTCTCCGCCCAAGACGCAGCATCGGCGCAGGTGCTGCTGCGCTCCGTCCCGAGCGCTGCAATCCCGCCGCTTCGACGCCTTCGTGATTCCGCATCGTGGTCCTGCCATCGACTGCCATTGGCTTGTCCCGCGTCCGGATGTACGCTGTGCCCGCGCAGCCTACATCGCCGGCAACCGGTGTCCGCGATGCTGCGCTCAGGAGGAGAGACCATGGCTCGTTTCGCATCTGCAGTCGCGCGGCAACTGTGCATTGCCGTCCTTACCCTCGGCGTCGTCGTGCCTCTGTGCGGTCATGCGCAGCCGGCCTATCCGACCAAGCCGATCCGCATCATCGTGCCTTTCCCGCCCGGTGCGAGCAACGACATCCTCGCCCGCATGGTCGGGCGCAAGCTGACCGAAACGCTCGGCGTGCAGACACTCGTCGACAACCGCGGCGGCGCCAGCACGATCATCGGCGCAAGCGCGTTGCTCAAGTCGCCGCCCGACGGCTATACGATCATGGTCACGTCGAGCACGCACATCATCACGCCGCTCCTGATGCGCACGCCCTACGATGCCGTCAAGGATTTCGCGCCGGTCACCACGATCGACAGCAGCGACTACGTGCTGGTCGTTCATCCCGCATTGCCTGTCAAGACGCTCATGGAGTTCGTTGCGCTCGCCCGGGCGCGCCCCGGCGAAATCAACTACGCCTCCTCCGCGAAGGGCAGTGGCAATCATCTGTCCGCGGAACTGCTCGCGATGCGCACGGGCATCAAGCTGCAGCATGTGCCCTACAAGGGCGGCGGTCCGGCAGTCACCGACCTCATGGCAGGCCAGGTACAGATGTTCTTCAACAGCCCGAGCAGTCTCGTGCCGTTCGTCAAGGCAGGCAAGCTTAAGGCGCTCGGCGTCACGGGCGAGAAGCGTATGTCCGCCATTCCCCATGTGCCGACGTTCGCCGAGGCCGGGCTGCCGAATTTCTACGTCAAATCCTGGCACGGGATCCTTGCCCCACCCGGCACGCCGCGCCCGATCATCGACAAGCTGCACGCCGAAGTCGCCAAGATCCTCGCCATGCCGGATACGGTCGAAAGCCTCGCCGCGCTGGGCATGCTGCCCTGGAGCATCTCGCCCGAGCAGTTCGCCGAACTGCTGCGCACCGACACCAAGCGATTCGCGGATGTCATCGCGGCAGCGAAGATCACGGCCGACTGATCCCGCACAATGACACCGATGCAACTCGAGAACGGCATCCGCTGCTTCCAGGCCATGGTGCCGATGCGCGATGGCGTGCGTCTCAATACCTTCGTCTATCTTCCGCAAGACGATGCATCGCGGCGCTATCCAGTCATACTGCAACGAACGCCTTACGGCATCACGGCCGCCGATGCGCCGGACAAGACCGACTGCGCGCAGGGCTGGCTACCCGCGGCGGATGCCCCGATGCGCGGGTCGATCCTGCGAGGCTGGCGCAACATCGTGGATCGCGGCTATGTCGCGGTCTATCAGGATACGCGCGGCCGCAACGGCTCCGAAGGCGAAGACCGCGTCTATGCCGACGACGCGCACGACGGCTACGACACGCTCGAATGGATCGCCGGCCAGCCGTGGTGCAACGGCCGGATCGGCATGTCGGGGTCGTCCGCCGGTGCGACAACGACGTTCGCCGCCGCATCGCAAGGCCACCCCAGTCTCAAAGCCTTCTTCGCCCAGGTCGGCGGGTCGAGCATCTACGATGACGTCGTCTACGAGGGCGGCGCGATCGAGATGGAGCGGCTCTGGTTGTGGGTCGCGCAGAACGTCCCGGGGTTGTCGGCGACGCACCGGGCCCGCGCGGTCCAACACGCCGGCATCACGGAAGCCGCCTACGAACAAGCGGTCGCAGCGACGCAGGCGTGCTGGGAGCGACTGCAGAAGACAAGCCCGGGCCCGCATCCTTTCGTCGACAACGACGACTGGATGCGCCTTCCGCTCCGAGGTCATCCGTCGTTCAGCATCGTTCAGCCGTTTCTCGATGAAATCCTCGCGCATCCGCTGCCGGACGACTTTCGACGAGCGCACGACTTTCGCAGCCGCATCGCGATCCCGGGCTTTCACGCGACGACGTGGTACGACATCTTCCTGACGAGCGTCATCGCTGCGTTCCAGGACATCCAGTCGCGCGTCGGCCACCAGAAGCTCTGGATCGGTCCGAACCACCACTACTTCATCTACGAATCGCGCTTCTGGCCACGCGATCCATATTTCGAATGGTTCGGCCATTGGCTCAAGGACGAGCGTGCCGATCTGATCGACGAACCCGACGTCCACTACGCTCCGCGTGCGTGGATCGACGACGACACACACTACATCGCCAACGACTGGAAGCACGCCGACCACTGGCCGCCGAAGTGCCGCACTCGCACCTTTCACCTGCGCAGCGACGCCACCCTCGCAGCGACGCCCACGAGCGGCCCCGCGCGCAGCTTCGTCTACGACCCGCGTCATCCCATCCCCACGCAAGGCGGCCGCAACATGCTGATCGCCGCCGGCCAGCGTGATCAGCAGGCATTGCGCCGCCTTCCTCACTACGGACTCGTCTACCGCTCGGATCCGCTGCCTCAGGCGATCACGATCGCAGGCGAAGTACGCGCTACGCTTCACATCAGCTCCGACTGCCCGGATACGGATTTCGTCGTAAAGCTGATCGAGCACAGACCGGACGGCCGCGCGATTCTGCTGATGGACGGCGTCGCACGGGCGATGCTACACGGCGGCAACGCTGCCGAACCTTTGCGTCCCGGCGAAGTGGTGCGCCTCGACATCAGTCTCGCCCACATCCACCACACGATTCCCGCTGGCCATCGCATCGAGGTCGACATCACCGGCAGCAACTTTCCACGCCGCGCTCGCAACACGAACAGCGGCAACGTTCACCTTGCTGCAGACGACGAGTCGTGCATTCGTGTGGCCACGAACACGATCCATCACGACCTGGCCACGCCGTCGTACGTCGAGATTCCGGTCCTGGCGGAATGATGATAGCGTGCGCGCTTCCCATCATTCGTGAACGAGCAGAGGAATTCCCGCCATGAGCGACGACGCCCACGACGAACTCACACGCCAGACCGCACGCCGCCTCTTCGGCCGCCCGAAACGCGGCGAAGGCGCCTACGCGCAATGGCGCGCGTTCAATCCGGAACTGGCACGCGAGTTTTCGCGCTTTTTTGTCGGTCGCCTCTATTCACGCGAGGTGATCTCCCAGAAGCAGCGAGAGTTGT
>JBIKKL010000259.1:0-6701 GCA_044360365.1 Burkholderiales bacterium
CTCGCACGCAATGCACGGCGATGCCGAGCGAGGCCCGTCCCTGCCTGCTGCGGAACTGCGGCACAATCGTCTGCTGGCGTCCTTGTCGGAGGCGGATGCAGACCGTTGGCGAGCGCACCTCGAGCCTGTGCTGATGCCACTGGGTCAGGTGCTGCACGAATCCGGCATCGCGTTGACGCATGCGTACTTCCCCACCACGGCGATCGTGTCCCTGGTCTACCTTTCGGGCAACGGGGACTCGGGCGGCATCGCGATGATCGGCAACGAAGGCGTCGTCGGCATCCCGCTGATCATGGGCGGCGGCTCGACCCCCAGCCGGACCGTGGTTCAAAACGCCGGCGTGGGCTTTCGCATGGCAGCACGGGCGTTTCGCGAGGAGTTTGCCCGCTCCGAATCGATCCGGCGCGGCCTGCTGCTCTACACGCAGGCACTCATCGCACAGATGGCGCAAATGGCCGCGTGCAATCGTCACCATGCGATCCCGCAGCAGTTGTGCCGCTGGCTCCTGCTCTGTCTGGACCGTCTCGACAGCAACGAGATCGTGGTGACGCAAGAGCTCATCGCGCAGAACCTCGGCGTGCGCAGGGAGGGCGTGACCGAAGCCGCACTGACACTGCAGCGAGACGGGCTCATCCGTTATCGACGAGGGCGGATCGTGGTGCTGGATCGACCGCAACTCGAGCAGCGCAGCTGTGAATGCTATGCCGCCATCAAGGTCGAATACGCGCGCCTCTTGACCTAGCATAACGAGTCGAGCTCGGCCCCGGCGTGAGCCGGCAGATGGCGCGCTCCAGGAGCCGGCACGCCATTCCGGAGAACATCAGAACGAGCGACGCGGGATCATGGTTCGCTGCTGCTCGACGAGTCCAGCGGCAGCGTCACCGTGAACTTGCTGCCCTGGTCGCGCCCTGCGCTATGTGCACTGACCGTCCCGCCGTGCGCCTCCACCAGTTCCCGGACTACCGCCAGTCCGACCCCGAGTCCGCTCGGGCGGGGGTCGACCTGATGGGCCTCCCTGACGAACAGATCGAACACGTGAGGCAGAATGTCCGCACCCATCCCGATGCCGTTGTCGGAAAAGGTGACCAGCGCGTCGTCGGCTTGTTTCGCTATCGCGATCTCGATCGATCCTCCGGTGGGGGAGTACTTCGATGCGTTGTCGAGCAGATTCACGAATACCTGGGTCAGGCGCACCGGATCGCCGAGGATCATCAACTCCCCTGCCGGGGCGTTCACCGGCGTGACTTGGCTGCGTAGCATCACGGTCGGTTGGCAGGAAGCGACGGCATGCCGAACGATCTCGATGAGGTTCACTGCGCGACGATCGAGCCGGAACTGACCGTTGCCTGTTCGCGACCCGTCGAGAATGTCTGCAATCAGCCGGGACAGATGCTTCACGTTGCGATCGATCACGCCATGCAACTTGGCCATCAATAGATCTTCGATCATCCCGCGGCGGTCGATCACATCCGCTGCGGCCTGAATCGGAGTGAGGCCATTGCGAAGCTCGTGGGCGAGTATCGTCAACGCCTGAAGCTGGCGCTCGAGTGCGGCTTCCGCAGCCCCCCGCTGCTCGAGCGCACTGATGCTCGCGAGCATGAGCCGCTGGTTGACCTCCCGCATGACTTCCAGGGATGGCCGAGATGCGCTGCTCATGGGCGGCATCGGCCAAGCTCGTTGGGACACTGCACTTCTCTGCGGTGACATCGGACTGACTCCTTCCTTTCTGTTCGGCAGCGTGTGCGCTTGCCCGGGAACACCGGATCAGCCGCCTGCGGCGCCATCCCATCCGAGTGACCGGGGCATGCTATGTGCTGGCTAGAGTGCTTCGAGGACCGAATCGCTTTCCCACAGGTTGACCGGCTGACGGCAGGCGTCATTGCATCGCCCTTCTTCGGCGGGGTCGAAACGCGGGCACCGATTGCCCATGCATTGAGTAGCCGCAGTTTGCGGTTCGCGCCGACGCGAGTCCGTTCGTCAGCGCACAGATTCCACAAATGTGCAGGCCGAGTTCCGTGGGTTTACGCCGAGCCGTCGAGCAGCTCCAGGGACGACGCAACCGGTATCGGTTAAGCGTACCGGTCGGGAGATCACCAATGTCGTAGCGCGAGTGCGCGCGCCAGATCGAGCGCGCTATGATACGTCCGACGGGGGGTAGGCATGACAACGTGGCAATCTGGGCTGATGTCGCATCACCGGGGCTGGCTGGGACGTCTCCTGACTGCGGCGGTGCTGGCAGTCGCTTCTGGATGCACCTCCCTGCCGATCATGGTGCCCGACATGGGACGCCGGCCTGCCGCTCCGGTACAACTCGATGGATCACACGGACCACTCAGTCCGGAACAGAGCAGAAAGATACTGCTGAGCCTGGCGCGTGGCGGCGAGGACTCCCACATCTTCGACCGCCACCTTGCACTTGAAGCGCATATCGCCGGCAGCCCCCTGGTCGTCGGCAACAAGGTTCTTCTCATGCAGGATGGCCCTGAGACCTACCAGCGCATGCTGGCAGCGATCGGCGGCGCGACCCGACACATCAACATGGAGACCTACATCATCGAGGATGACGAGATCGGCAACCGGTTTGCGGACTTGCTCATCGCGAAGCAATCGCAAGGGGTCGCCGTGAACCTCATCTACGACAGCGTGGGATCGATCGGCACACCGACCCGCTTCTTCAAACGCCTCGCCGACGCCGGCATCGGCCTTGTCGAATTCAATCCGGTCAACCCGCTCACCGCAGGAAGGCACTGGGAGGTCAACCAGCGTGATCACCGCAAACTGCTGATCGTCGACGGTAAGGTCGCGTTCGTCGGCGGCATCAACATCAGCAGCGTCTACTCCGGGGGATCCTACCGCAGGACACCCCGACGCACAGCGAACGACTCGGTGCCCTGGCGAGACACGCACCTGCAGATGGAGGGGCCTGTCGTCGCAGAATTTCAGAAACTGTTCCTGGCGACCTGGGCGAAGCAGGGCGGCGCCCCGCTTGCCGACGTCGGGTACTATCCGCCGCTCGCTCCGAAGGGAACCGAAGTCGTCCGCGCGGTCGGCAGCTCACCCGACGAACCCTACAGCCTGATCTACGTGACGCTCATGTCGGCCATCAACAGTGCCGAGACCAAGGTGTATCTCACGAACGCGTACTTCGTTCCGGATCCGCAGCTACTCGAAGCGCGCAAGGGCGCCGTCGCCCGCGGCGTCGACGTGAAGCTGCTTCTTCCCAGCAGGACCGACTCCTGGTTGGTGTTCAATGCAGGACGTGCATACTACAGCGAGCTTCTCGCAGCCGGTGTTCAGATATTCGAGCGCCGCGATGCGCTTCTGCATTCGAAGACAGCCATGATAGACGGCGTGTGGTCGACCGTCGGCTCGACCAACCTGGACTGGCGCAGCTTCGTTCACAACGAGGAGATCAATGCGGTCATCCTCGGCCAGGGATTCGGCGCCCAGATGCTCGCCGTGTTCGAAGCCGATCTCTCCCGATCGCACCGAATCACCTTGGATCAGTGGGAACAACGCCCGTTGAGCGATCGAGTGAAGGAGACATTCGCACGCATGTGGGGCTACTGGCTTTAGGTCGAAACCCGTCGAACCCGCGGCCGTCCCAGACACTGGAGGTGCTGATCTCGACGCCGCCCGCGCTTTGATCGCATGCCGGTCGCGGTGGATGCGTGAGGCTCCTGACCCTTCCATTCCGAACAGACGCCGTCGGCACCGATCCACGGCAGCGAACGTACTGCATACGGCGTGCCCCAAGCGTTCAAATTCTGCCCATCAGCACCAGCACGAGAACAATCAGCAAGACCAGCCCGATCCCGCCGCTGGGACCATAGCCCCAGGCCCTGCTATGCGGCCAAGTCGGGATGACGCCCACCAAAATGAGTAACAGAACAATCAGAAGTATCGTGCCTATGCCCATCGTCGATCTCCTTGCGGTAAGTTTTTGCCGTAGGTTCCGGTGACGCAACGCCCCCCATCGGGTGCCCAGTGCAATCCCGAATCCCTGGGCAGTCGGGTGAACTCGATGCGCTTGCCCGCGAGCGTCTCGTCTCGAATCCAACCTGTTGCACTCGAATGAATGCTACCGAGAGACGCCCGGTTGTACCGTGCGCCAGCACACATCGGAAATCGCAGCAGTACGATAAGTGGAATCTTCGTCCAGGGATTCGGTCAGCCCGACGATTGCGCGACCGACACGGCGTTCGCCCGTTCCGACTGGCTTGCCCATGTCGAGGAGCGATTTGCGGCGCGTTCCGACGCCAGGTTTCCGACGCACGCTCTCGGCGCGGGCGAACGCGTGTCCTCGCAAGGCGCAGGCAACGGGCATTCGGTGCGCTGGTGAAGCTGCACAACGCGTTGTGTATGTTGACGCACAGAAGTTGTATCCAGGCCGCGCCTACCCTGTATTCCGCAACGAGGGCAGGCGATCATCCTGAATCACCAACCCCGACGAACACACCGGAGGGATTCCTATGCAATCCGAGCACGATAGCCCGATGGATCAAGCCCCGAAGAGATCCCTTGCGGGGCGTCTCCAGAGCACGAAACTGCCCGTTTGGGTCAGTCTGTTGTTGTTGCTCGCACTGATCGTCGTCGGTGGGTGGAGCATGATTGCATCGAGCGCGAATGAACGCCGTTCCGCGGAGGAACGCGTACTTCTCAGTCAGAAACTGGAAGCCGACCTTGCCGCCGCGAGGCGCCAGATGCAGGAGACGATATCCGGCCAAACGCGCGACATGCAGCGCTTGTTCGGTACCGCCCTCGCCTGGGCGGTGCGCAGTTCGATGTTGCGCAACAACCTCGACGAAATCGGTCAGTACTTCGGCGACCTCGTCAAGAATCCTCGTATCGCGCTCGTGCTGCTCGCCGACGCAGAGGGCACGATACTCCGCTCGACGGACAGAAAGTACCTGGACGTGCAGTTCTCGAGCCAGTTCCCGGCCGCGCTTCTTCAGGACGCGGATGTCTCGATCCACGCCGGTGAGAGCAACAGGGTCCGTCTGGTGCTGCCCATCCAGGGGCTTACGTCACGCCTCGGAACGGTGCTGCTCGAATACTCAGGGGCTTCCTGACTCAGGCGGGACACCGGCGAGGATTTCCCGGACAGGACACGATTCATTGAGACGCCGTTTTCGCGAGTAGCCGCGCTCGGTGTTCAGTTCAATCGGACTGCCGATCGTACCGCCGACGATCGTGTCCCTCTAAGTGAGGTACGTGTGTTGCCTCACTCGTGCCGTAGCGCGTCGGTCGGAATACGCTGAAAAGCACAAGAACACGATTGCACGCCGCAAGCCGGGTCACTCGCAGCGAGTGACCACTCAGGCCTCATTCTGCAATGCCGTGCTGCCGGCCCAATAGCCGGTTCGGTGGAAGTGCCGGTAGAGTGTCCGTTCGTGGTCTCTGCGGCACTCGAACGCAGAATCGTAGGGCGGCGCGCTCTCGATCGAAGCACGACTGAGGTCGACGCAGACTGCGCGGTCAGACCAACGCACATCCGAGATCCAGCGAGGTGAGACGAGCGCAGTACGGCCGCCCCACCACTTGCTGGTTTCAATCACGAGGTAGCGGATGACCCACCCCTTGTCGTCCACGAGAAAGTCCGAGACATAGCCGATGTCCCCATCGACGGCCCGGATGTCGTACCCGACGACATCGTTCCAACTGCGCAATTGCGGAAGGACGTCGCGCGGTCCGGACTTCCCGTTGCGCTGGTGGGCTTCCAGTTCGCTATCGCGCTCGACCTGCCTGCCCTCCTTAGCAGAGTAACCCGGCGCCATCGCATCCGGGTACATCCCGTCGCCCCAAATGCCCATGCCATCCCAATAGGGACGATAGCCGTAGTGGCCGAGGAGTTGTGCTTCGCTATGACGCGACACCGGGCTATCGGTGTCGATATCCGGGCTGCTCTGCACACTCGCCCTGCTGATCGTCAGGTAAAGCATTTCCTCCAGCGTATCCACCCGGCCGACCGATACCGGCGAGATCAGCACGCTCCTGCGCGCCGACCACTTCTCCGGATCGATCACCAGGTAGCGGATCACCCAGTTCTCGTCATCGAAGTAGGCATCCTTGACGTGGCCAGTTTCCCCGTCGATGGCATTGACCCGATAGCTCTGGAGGTTGGTCGCGAGGCGCAGCATGGAGAAGCTCCTTTGTCGTGTTTCATCACTGGGTTCGCCCCGACGAAGGGCTTGTGTCGAAAGTGCAAACAAGCGATTCGCCGGTGCGAAAGCCGCTGGGATCAGCTAAGCAGCGCACAAACGAGATCAGCTCGTCGCCGAGTCTATCGATTTGCGAAGACGCTCGGTCGCCGTGCTAACGCCTGCCTCGAACTCCCTCCACCGGGCGGCCGTCACCCGCTTCATCTCCTGCAGTTTCTCCTCCACCGACTTCAGATCCCCCTGAAGCAGGGAGATCTGCGAATCGATCTTGGCCTTGGCGTCGATGGATACCGTTCCAGCCCGCTTCTCGAGGTCGGCGACTTTCGCCTTGCCTCGGGCGATATCCTTGTCGGCCGCCGCGACGAAGCTGTCGCGCTTGGTGGTGTCGGTGGCGTAATTGAACTGCGGCATTGCCTTGACCATGTCCTTGGTTGCACCAGGCATCACGAGCCTGCCGGCCTGATCCTGAATCTGCGCCACCGGGATCGCCACATCGTGACGACCGATCCCGACAAAGCCACCGGCGCCTACGATCACATA
>JBIKKL010000260.1:0-6694 GCA_044360365.1 Burkholderiales bacterium
CCGTTGAAGTGCTCGAGGGCAACCGAGCGCAGGCTCATGCCGGCGTAGGCACAGTGCGATGCGGTGTGGCGCTCGCAGAAGAGCATTCCCGCGCGGGTATAGGTCGGCACGCCCATGGCGAGGCCTTCAATGGTCGTGAGGCCACCGCTGTAGGGCCAGGTGTCGATGATGGCGTCGAGCTCGCTGACGGCCGTGAGGTACTCGAGGTGCGTCGTCGGAAGGATGAATTCTGGTTTCGGTGCGCTCCAGCCGGCGGGTGCGAGGACCGCTTCGATGCGTGCTCGGATCTGTGCCTGGCGATAGCGCTGCTCGATGAACCGCAGCTCCAGTACACGCCCCGATCGCTGCACCTGCGCGTTCCAGCCGGGCAGGCGTTCGCGCAGATCCGTGAGAAAGGCCTGCGAAATCTTTGCGGGATTCGCGATGACGCCTAGCGCTACCGTGCCCCGTCTGGGGGCCAACGTGGGCTTGGGCAGGTACGGCGGGGGCGTATAAGTCACATAGCCCGACTTAAGACGGATCAGGGGCTCGCTGTACAAGTGGTCGGTGCCGCGCGGCGTCTGATAGCGATCTGTGAAGTAACCATCGAAGCTACGCAGCCCGGTTGTGGCCGATTGTCCACCCACCCATTTGAACTGCTTGCGCACCGGTTTCAACGAAAGGGCCTGTAGGCCTACGGGATCCATCCAGCCGCCTAGGTCGATCATCACGTCGAGATCGCGGTTGGCAAGGGTGACCGCCAGCTGCTCGGAGGTGTGCGAGGGGACATCGATCCAGTCGTGGGCGATGCTGCGAAAGCTGCGGGTAGCCCAGTCGGTCTTTGTGCCGCGCGAGACGAACGCGAGGTCTACTGTATTGGCGAGGCGCGTTAGCACCCCGAAGGTAAAGAAGTACACTGGTGACACGGTGAACTGCGGTGACAGCAGGCCAACTTTGATCCGGCGCGGTGGCTTCGCCCGACGGTTCGCCCGGATCTGGGGTTTGGCGGTTACGGCGGTCGCCGGCTCGCTGATCGTGTCAGGCGAAAGCTGCAGGTGGGCGTCGGCGAACGCTTTCAAGCCGGTGCTGAGGCTGTCGGCCGTCGTTCCGGGCTCGGGCTCGTAGAGCTGGGCGAGCAGCATCACGATTTGCGCATCTTTGTGCAAGCCGTTGTCCAGCCAAGGACGGGCGAGTGCGGTGGCCTGGGCCGCATCCCCCCCGTGTTGCAGGAGCAGGCGGGCGAGTTCCAGGGCGATATCGCCGTTTGCCGGTTGCGATTGGTGTAACTGGCGCAACAAGCTCAACACAGCATCGCGCTGCCCGAGCGCGGCGAGGGCTTTCGCCTGGACCATCCCCGACTGCCAAAGCCCAGGGCTCAAGTGCAGCGCGCGCGTACTATGAGTCACGGCGGCCTGGTGATCGCCCAGAGCGAGATGACACAGTGCGAGGTTATGCGCGACCACTGGATCGTTCAGGGCCTTCGGCAAGGCCCGCTCGTAGCCTTCGCGGGCCTCCGTCCAGCGGGAGGCACGTCGCAACGCGTCCGAACGTTGCAGCAGCTGTGCGATCGGCTCGGTCATGGCTTGCCCAGAAACATGTAGGACTGAACCTGACGCAATGTTGTATCGATGTCATGAGCGGTCATCAGATGCAGGCTGGCCCAGCTCTCTCCTAGGCGTAGCAGGGTGCTGGCGTAGTCCGCCTTGGCCTGGAACATGGCCTGAATAGCGTTCAGGACATCGATGCGGGTACGGAAGCCGCCCTTGAAGCTTTGCTCGTTGGCCTCCACGCTCAGCTCAGCGGCTTGGATCGCCTCGCGGCGCACAGCGAGCTCGGACTGCGCGGCGCGTACCTCGCTAAAGAGCCGCTCGACATCGAGCGCGACCATTTGACGCTGGTTGCGCGCTTGTTCCTCGGCGCGCTTGAGGTCCAGCCCCGCCGCTGTCCCCTTGTAGTATGTGCCGGCTTGCAGCGGTACCTCCATCCGGATTGCAAGCCCCGAGCTGCTGGCCGCGTTACCGCTGATTTGCGAGCGTTGCAACGCGAAGTTCACTGATGGATATAAGGCAGCCTTGGCACGCTTGACGCCGATCTGTGCCAGGGTGACGCTTTGCTCGCCGCCGCGAATCGCAGTGTTGCGCTCGCTGGCGCGCGCGAGCAGCTCATCGAGCGGTGCGAGCTTGGGCATCGGGAGTGCCTCGGACAACCGGTAATGCCTGTCGCTCGCCTTGGCGCCGACAACCGAAGCGTATTGGCGTTCGGCGGCGGCCAGTGCGGCTTCGAGCGCAAAGGTTTGCGACCGAGCCTGCGCTACGCGTACTTCCGTATCGCGTACATCGGTAATCGTCCCCATGCCAAGCTCGAGCGCACGGCGCGCCGATTTGAGCTGGCCGTCCAGTGCCGTTAGGGTGGCTCGATTGAGCGTGATCTTCTCGCGGGCATCCGCCCACGTAGCCACGGCCTTGATCAAACGTTGGGCGAGATCGTTCTGACTTTGTTCGAGCTTCGCGGCGGCGACTGCCAGACGCGGGTCGACTTCCTTCAAAGTCAGCCAACGATCGTAGTTGAGGATGGGCTGGCTCAGAGCTAACGTGACACGACTGCCACGCTCGTTGTCGAGCTGGCTGGACGAGAAGCGTCCCTCCGGGTAGTAGGCAAAGCTTGCGACACGTGCCTGCAGGCGCCCGGCCTCGTTCTCGGCCACCGCGCTGGCATAGAGGGGGTCGTGTTGTTGCGCGCGTTCGAAGTCGCGTTCCAGGGTTGCAGCGCTGGTGAATGCCGTACCGATCCCGAGCAAGATGGCGCCAAGCACCGTCACGGTCGGCCGGAACCAGCGAGTGCAGATGGGGCAGGAGCGGACGCGAGGCAACATGCCGACTATTCCTTGAACGAGCGTGCGAACCGGTCTGTGAGCGGTCGCAGTAGGTAGCTTAGGAACGTGCGCTCTCCACGCTTGACGATGACTTCCACCGGCATGCCGGCCACGATGTCGTTCTCGCCCAGGAGTTTGTAGCCTTCGGGGGTGGTCTCGACCTGCGCGAGGAAGTACTCCTGAGGGAAGAGTGGTGGGGCCGGAGGCAAGCGGTCGGCGCCGACCAGCTTGACCACACCGGGGACAACCGGAGTCGTGATCGAGTTGAATGCGGTGAAGCGTAGGTCAGCCAACAGACCGACGTTGACCTTGTCGATCTGGTGCGGCGGGACGGCGGCCTCGACAATCAGCTTTTGCTCCTTGGGCACGATCTCCATGAGCACCTGCCCGCCACTGATGACGCCACCGACGGTGTGGGTCTTTACGCCAACGATGATGCCGCTGGTCGGTGCACGCACCGACGTCAGGCTTTGGTCAAAGCGCAATGACAAAACGCGTGCGCGCAGCGTTTCCTTGGATTTCTGGGCGTCGGTGAGTTCCGTGTCGACCTGCTTGAAGTACGCCGCCTTGAGCTTGCTCAATTCCAGCTCATTGGCGGTGATCGCAATGCGGTTGCTGGAGATCTCGGATTGCAGGGTCGATATGCCAATCTGCGCATCAATGCTGGAGCGCTCGGCCGTATTGGCATTGCTGCGCGGAACGAAGCCATCGTCGGCGAGCTTGCGCATGCTCTTGGCGTCTTCGACGATCGGGGCAAGCTGGGTTTTGCGCAGGCCGAGAATGCTTTCCTTTTCGACGAGTTGTTGCCGCAGACCTTGCCCCTGACGCTGCAGGATCTCCCGCTGTCCGGTGTATTCCGCACGCCGGGAGGCGAACAGGGCTTGCTGAAGATGACGCGCTGTCATGGCTTGCTGGGTGGCGCGGAAGGCGAGGAGCTCCGGATCCCAGGTTATGCTGCTGGCCTCGAGCCGTTCGGCGAGCAGACGCGAGTAAGCCGCCAGCGCATTGATGAACTCGTTCTCGGCCTGCTGCAGGTTGGCATCGACATTGAGCGGGTTGATTCTCAGCAATACGTCGCCCATCTGAACCTCGTCGCCTTCGCGCACGCGGATCTCCTCGACGACACCCCCGGATAGATGCTGAACGGCCTTGCGTGATCCCATCACGACTACGGTGCCGGGGATGACAGCGCCTTGATCGATCGGGGCCGTCACGGCCCAGACGAAGAACACCAGGAAGGCGATCAGGACCACTTTGCCTGCTTGGCGCTTGACGCCGGATTCCTCGATGCGTACGGGCTCGATGCCGTCGCGCACCAGCTCTTGCGGGACGTAGGGATTGAACGACTGCGCCCAGCGTTGCAGCGGTGCGATCAGACGATCGAAGAGGGCAGAGAGTGCGCTCATGGCTGTGCCGGGGTCTTGGGTTTGGACGGCGGGGGACGCAGTGCGCCCTGGCTTTCTGCGCGCTGCTTCAACTGGGCCACGACCTCGTTGGTGGGGCCGTACATCAGCATCCGGCCCTCCTGCAGGACGAGGAGCTTGTCGGCCGCGATCAGCAACTTGATGCGATGGGTTGTGAAGACCACCGTGGTTTTGCGCGACTTGAGCTCGCGCAGCAGCTTGATGAGGGCTTGCTCGCCCTCGTCGTCCAGACTGGCATTGGGTTCGTCCATGACGATATACGTCGGGTTGTTGTACAGCGCCCGTGCGATCACCAGGCGCTGGCGCTGCCCGCCGGTGAGAACGTGCCCCATGCTGCCGATGTAGGTGTCATAGCCCTTGGGAAAGGACAGAATGGTTTCGTGGATGCCGACCGTGCGGGCGGCGGCGACGACCTTGTCGGGGTCGACTTCGCTCAGCCGCGCTATGTTCTCGGCGATGGTGCCCTCGAAGAGGTCAACTTCCAGTGGCGCGTAGCCGATGTACTGGCCCAGATCGTCCCGAATCCATGGGGCGATGTCGGCC
Organism: Burkholderiales bacterium; assembly: GCA_044360365.1. GTDB lineage: Bacteria > Pseudomonadota > Gammaproteobacteria > Burkholderiales > WYBJ01 > WYBJ01. The sequence goes on from JBIKKL010000260.1 coordinate 4,819, forward strand.
CCGTCGAGGCGGACGTGGCCACTGGTCGCGGGCCACAGTCCTACGAGAGCGCGTGTCAGGGAGGTCTTGCCTGAGGCGGTCGGGCCGATGACGCCCAGGATATCGCCCGGTTCCAGGCTGAGGTGGATGCCGTCGAGGATCGGTCGCGACGAGCCGGCCTGGATGGTGAGCCGCTCGACATCCAGTTTCCCGCTTGGGGGGGGTAAGGCCATGCGCTCTTGTTGGGTATCGTCGTCCGCAACCAACGCGTTCAGACGCTCTAGCGACTGGCGCGTGCTCTGAATCGCGGCCCAACTGCCCATGATCTCCCGGATCGGCTTGATGGCCCGAGTGAGCAGGAAGGTGGCGGCCAGGACCATGCCAGCGGTGATATGTCCCTCGATCGCGAGGTAAGCGCCCAGCGCGAATTGCATCGAGGGCAGGGCGTGACTCAGGAAGCTCGTGAAGCCACCGATCAATCCGGCGGACTCGCTGGCGTTGACCTCGAGCCCAAGGAAGCGCTGATGCTTTGCGAACCAATGCGTGCGAATGGCGCCATGCATGCCCAGTGCCAGGGCGGTATTGGCTTTGGCCAAGGACTGCGCGGCCAGCCGACTCGCGGCCGCTGACGCGTTGTTGGCTTCGCGGATCGCAGGGCCGCTGATCCGGCTTGTGGTCAGGGCCGCGATCAGTTGCAGCACCGTGGCAACCAGAATGAAGATCGCTAAATAGGGGTGAAATGCCCAACCGATGAGGATGAACACGAAACCGAACGGCGCGCTCATGAGCGACAGGATGGGGCTGCCGGTCAAGAACTGGCGTAGTCGAACCACATCGTCGAGTACCTGGTGGACGTCGACATCCTTGCGCGCGACATGATGCCGGAACGCGGTATCGAATACGCGGGCGGCGATGTCCCAGTCCATGCGCAGGGAGATGCGAATCATCAGGCGCTGGCGCACCCATTCGAGTCCAGACCAGAACCCGTAGGCGAGTAAAACCAGGAGCGTGAGGGAGACCAAGGTCACGCCGCTGCGCGCGGCCATGACCCGATCGAAGAGATTCCACATGTAGATGATGGGCGTGACCGAGAGAACCTCGATCACCAGGGTGATCCAAAGTGCAAGCACGAAGGATCGCTTGTACTGCCGAAGTAATTGCGAGACCGGGTGGTTCTCGGGCGCGCCCGTGGGCTGCGTATGAAGAATCCGGTCGAGGAGACTAGGCATCTACCGTGGTTAACCTTTAGAAAAAAAGGAGAGCAAACAGTGTCTGCTCTCCTCCGTACTGCAACGCGGATTAACCTAGACCTAGCAAGTCGGACCAGTCATCGTTCACGTAGCCGTACTTATTGCCGTTGAGTTCAATCTTGTCGACGCCCAGCAGATGCAGTTTGTCGCCAAGATTGCCTTCGCCCTTCTGCAAGAAGGCGGTGCCGTCGGCGTCGGTCATCTGCAAAGTGACGTCGAGAGGATCGTCGAAGAACTTGAAGCTCGGGTCTGAGTAGTAACCCGGGGCAATGAGCGCATTGAAGAGCTCGACCGGATCGGTGAGTCCGCCCAGACCGCCATCTACGATCACGTCCTGCACGACGTCGGACCCATCCTCGGCCTTGCCCGACAGCACGTGATCGATGCCGAGATCTGCCAATTGTTGCAGGTTGGTCTTCAGAGTGACCGTGCCATCGACGACATCATCGACCTGATCGTCGAACGCGGTGAGTACCAGTCCAACACCAATGTCCTTGGCGAAGCTCGGTCCATCGAAGGTTGGAAGCACATCTTGCTCTGAATAGGCGCCCAATATGCCGACGCGCATAACGTCGTCGTTTCCGGTGATGTAGTCGATCCCGAGCAGATCCAAGTCACGCAAACTGCCCTGGAGCACGACTGTGCCA
>JBIKKL010000082.1:0-11584 GCA_044360365.1 Burkholderiales bacterium
GCTTCAGTCCCGCAATCGCGGCCGTCGGGGAAATCTTCTTGGGACAGCGCTCGGTACAACTCATATGCGTATGGCACGCATGACAACCCGCATCACCGGCCACTGCCTTGATGCGCTCGTCGTTCCCACCATCGCGCACGTCGTTGACCAATGTCCACGCACGGTTCATGGCGGCCGGGCCAAGATACGCCGGATTCCAGCTGACAACATCGCACGACGAATAGCAAACGCCGCAACCTATGCACTCGATGCCTGCGTCGACCTGCTTACGCTGTGCCGATTCGGGCGAGACCCTCGCGAACTCGTCCTTGCGAGTGGACGTCGATTGGAACTGCCCCTTCGCCGCGGCCCATTTGTCGAAGAACTCGCGCATGTCCGTCACGAGATCCTTGATGACCGGGAGATTGCGCAGAGGCGCGATTTCGAGCGTATTGCCTTCGACAACCTCGGAGACGTGGGTGCGGCATGTCCAGCGCGACTTGCCGTTGACCACCATCGCACAAGAGCCGCACATGCCTACGCGGCAGGCGAATCGATACGATAGTGTGGGATCGAGATGACGCTGGATGTGCGTCACGACATCGAGAACCGTTTGGCTCTCGAGGCGCGGCACGTCGAAGCGCTGGAACTGCCCGTTCTCGCCGCCCCGCCAGACTTTGACTTCCAGGTTGCTCATGAGCGTTTTTCGCGCAGCCGATGCCCCAGCGCATCCCCCGACCCGGGGAGGATCCCGAGTGAAACGGCCCGGCACGCTGGGTGACCGGGCCGCACTTGATACTACCGGAGAATCAGGCGCTCTCGTACAGGCGAGTCAGCACGAACTCGCGATGACCGAGCGCCTCGGCGGCCGTGAGGCGGCCGTTGCACGTACGCAGCATGATCTCGAGCAGTTCGTCGCCGCACTGGTCCAGATTCTTCTGTCGCTGCAGCAGACCGGAACAGTCGTGGTCGATGTGCTCGCTCATCGTCCGGCAGGTACGCGGATTAGCCGACAGTTTGATGACGGGCACGATCGGATTGCCGATGACATTGCCCTGTCCGGTCGGGAAGAAGTGCACCACGTAGCCGGAAGCGCCGCACAACGTCACCATTTCGGCGGCGGCCGAAGAAGAATCCATGAACCACAGACCCGGGCTGGTGGGCTCTTCGGCCTTGTCCAGCACGCCGATCACCTTGCACTTGTGGCCAATCTTCTGGATGTTCCCGAGCGCCTTCTCTTCGATGGTCGTCAGACCACCGGCGATGTTGCCTTTGGTCGGCTGCGACTCGGACAGATCGCTTGTCTTGTGGCGATCGATCACTTCCTGGTATCGGTTGAACATCTTCATGAACTGCTCGCGCACCTGCGGCGTCGCGCAACGATCCGCCACGATCATCTCGCCGCCAGTGATTTCGGTCGTTTCGCCGAAACACATCGTCACCCCCAAGGGCTCGAGCTTGTCGAACGCGTTGCCCACGGTCGGATTGGAACCGCAACCGGAAGTCGTGTCGGACTCACCGCACTTGGTCGAGACCCAAAGATCGCGGATCGGCGCTTCGATCGGGCGCAGTTCCGATGCCCACTGCACGTACTCCTTCGCCACCTTCGACGCGCGCAGGATCGTGTCGTGATCGCCGTGCAACTCGATGCCGAATCCGGTCACCGGCTTGCCGGTCTTTGCGATGCCCTCGACGACGCGCTGCGTCCAGCCGTCTTCGATGCCGATCACGATCACGGCGGCCACGTTGGGATTCGAGCCGGTGCCGATGAGCGTACGGAAGTGAAGATCGAGATCCGCGCCGAACTGCAGGCGGCCGTAGGGATGCGGAATGGCCATCGTGCCTTTGATGTTGTGCGCCACGGCTTCGCACGCGGCGTTGGACAAATCGTCCACCGGCAGAATAATGACGTGATTGCGTACACCGACGCGTCCGTTCTCGCGCCGATAGCCCCAGAAGGTAGTGTTGCTCGAGATCATGATGTGCCTCGCTTGATGATATTGGTGCCGAGGGCCGAACGCCTCGGTCCTGGATGCGATTGCGCCCGGGCGGGGCGGGTCGGTCTACCAGCGCTTGGTCTTGAGGTTGTGGACGTGGCAGTGCTCGCCGACCTTGATGTCGGACACGGCCTTCCCGATGTCATGACCGTACTTGATCACCGTATCCCCGGACTTGATCGCCTGGGTCACGACTTTGTGTCCGATAGGAATGTCGTTGAGCGCCTTGACGGTGACGGTGGAATCGCCCTCCATCACCCAGCCTACGAGTTCCTGGCCGGCCTTGATGCCTTCCACGACGACCACACCCACTGTGTCCTTCTTGTCGTGTACGAGGAAATGAATCATGTCTGCTCCTTCGATGTACGTGCTGGCAAAGCAATCGCCGAGGATGCCGGAAGGCAACTCGGGACGCCGCGTTTTTTGTAAGCTGCGGATGCAGGATGGTAGCGACGACCATACCGTCAGTCAACTAGATGACCTATATGGGCTGGCACGGTGCTACTATCGCACTGCAACGAAGGAAGCCGCTCATGAACATCGCGACCGAAGCCGGACTCGACGCCGGTGTCCCGACCGGTCAGCCGCTCTACAAGGCGGTAAAGCTGCGCATCACGCGCGGCCTCGTGGAGGGCAAGTGGCGCCCAGGGGAGGCGATCCCGAGCGAGGCCAAGCTCGCCGAGCTTTTTCAGGTCTCCATCGGCACCGTCCGCAAGGCGATCGACGAACTTGTCGCCGAAAAGATTCTCCTTCGCCAGCAGGGCCGCGGCACCTTCGTGGCCCGGCATACGCTCGATCGCACCCTTTTCTACTTCTTCCATCTCGTCGGCAAGGATGGTCGCAAGGAAACCCCGCAGACGCAGTTGCTGACTTTCGATCGCTCACGAGCCGACGCGAGCGAAGCCGCGCTCCTCGGCATTCCGCGGGGAGATCGGGTCTATCGCATTCGAAATCTGCTTCGCCTCTCCGGCGACCCGGTAGTCATCGACGACATCGTCGTTCCCGCGCAACGCTTCGCCGATCTGGACGAGAGGATCTTCGGCGAACGCGAGGGCACGATCTATGGGCTTTACCAGGCGCGCTATGACATCAGCGTGATTCGCATCGCCGAGCGCCTGAGCGCCACGCTTGCAGACGAAGAGGTCGGCACCCTGTTGGACGTGCCGCCCGGCACGCCCTTGCTTTCCATCGCGCGCGTCGCGTACACCTACAACGAACAGCCGGTGGAATTGCGCCACAGCCTGGTCGATACCACCCAGCACGAATACTTCAGCGACCTTGAGAAGAGCTGACCGTCCTTTCGAGCAGCATGAGCGCTCGCTGCGCCGATTCCCGTGCCGCCGGATCCTTCGCATTGCGCACGAGCCATTCGTAAACTCGACGCGCATCGCCGTGCATCCCGATTCGAGTCAAATTCCGGGCAGCGGCAGCACGCGCTTGCAGGGATTCGCGCTCCGATGCGGGCGATGTCGAAATCAACGCCGCATCGAGATAGGTGTCGGCCGCCTCCCTTGGCCGCGCAGTCGATTCGTAGACCTGCGCAAGCGCCATCGATACAGCGGCGCGCTCTGTGCCCACCGCACGGGCACGCAGAGGTTTCAGCACATCCTCGGCGATGCCGAACTGGGCGCTGGCGAGCGCGGCGCGCCCCGCATCCAACAAACCCTTGCGAACTTCGTCCGGTACCGGTCGATGCTCGGGCAAGAGTTCGGACAGCACCGACTGTACCTCGCTGCGCTGATCCGTCTGTACGTACATCGCCAGTCTGCGCAAGCGCCATTGCTCGGAGGTCAAGCCCGGCGGCGTGTCGAGACCTCGCCAATACGAGCTTGCCTGCTCGGGACGCCCAAGATCCGCATGGATTTCTCCCAACACGTGACGCACGCGCGGATCCATCGCCTCAATCGGGAAGCGCGCCGGATCGGCAAACACCATGATCGCGACGCGCTCCAGGCGCACTTCCTTCAACGCGGCGATAAGAAGCCGCTGAGCTTCCACGCGGACCCTGTCGCTCGTCGACTTCCATACGAGATATGCGAGCAAGGCTCGACTCATCGACGGCTGTTGCGCACGAATGCGACTGGCATGACCGAGCCAGCCATTGTCTTCGCCCACGAGCAGCTGCGCATGATTGGCGCCGAACATGGCTGCTTCCTCGTAGGCCGTCCATAACGCAACAGATAACACGTTGTCCGCTCGAGTGTCGGAGCCCCGGGAAAGCAGTTCCATGTTCAACCTCAACTCGGAGACTTCCACAAGTACGGCACGATCGTTCTGCACGCGCGCTGCAGCATCGAGCAGTGCAAGCGCAGCCGGATCGTTCGATTTGGCCAACGTCGATCTTGCTTGCGCCGAGGCAACATCAGGTGCCATCAATCCGGCGCGGATGCGCAACAGCGCGGCATAGTGCGATTGAGGGCTGAGCTGGGCCAGCCATTGGGCCGCCTCGGTATTCCTGTTCAATCGCAGCAAACCCGCCACGAACCCCTCGGCCTCGTCCGTGGACAGCGGCGCGAAGTCCTGCTGGAATCGAAGCATCGAGCGATACGCAGACTCCGCATTGCGCTCGAGCAGGAACGCATCCACGACGAGACGACGCGCACGTCGATACGGTACCGATTCAAAGTTCGCGGCATCGACCTGAGCATTCGCGAACCACCTGCGCAACCACTGGCGTGCTTGCAGAGGATCCCCCGAGCGCAAAGCCGCATGCGCCGCCGAAAAAAGCAGGGGCCACGCCTCACGCTTGAGCAACAAACCGTCCGGATACCCGCGAACGCGTTCGACCAGCGGCTTGTCTTGTCCCGTCGCCGCGAGCAAGTCGAGACGCAGTCGTTCCCATTCGAACCACGACACGACGTCCGCATTGCGCGGCTGGAGCGCTTCGACACGCCGCAACGCAAGCGCCTGCGCCCCGGCGCCGGCGATCTGGCGAACGTGCGCGACGGTATCGATGCCCTGCGCGAACGCACTGCCCTGGATACCGAGCAGCAACCCTGCTGCAGCCAGGCTGGCGCCGATCAGTATCGATCGCACGTTCACCATTCGCTCTTCACGACGCCTGCGGGCACGAAAAACGAATCAGCCACCCAGCAAAAAGGGCGACCGCAGTCGCCCTTCGCATTCGTCCGCTCGCACAACGGATCAGGCACCTGCAGCAGGTGCGGCCGCTGCAGCCTTGTCCTCCGGCGGCAGCACTTCCACCTCTCGTTGTACATTGAGCTTTTCGCGGATACGAGCAGACTTGCCGGACCGCTCGCGCAGGTAATAGAGCTTGGCACGACGGACATCCCCGCGACGCTTCACTTCGATATTGGCGATCAGAGGCGAGTGGAGCTGAAACGTACGCTCGACTCCTTCTCCCGACGAGACCTTGCGGACGATGAACGAAGAGTTCAAGCCGCGATTGCGCTTGGCGATCACAACGCCTTCATACGCCTGAACGCGCTTGCGCTCGCCTTCGACGACGTTCACGCTCACGACGACGGTATCGCCGGGGGAGAACTGCGGGATCTTCTTGCCCAGGCGGGCGATTTCTTCCTGTTCCAGCTGCTCGATAAGGTTCATCTCAAAGACTCCTTGAAGGCGCACCGGCAATCATCGACCGAGTTCACGCCACACCATGTTCCTGCCTGTATTCGTCGAGGAGGCGCTGCTGCACCTCGCTCAACTCGATTCTTTCCAGCAGCTCCCGTCGCCGTTCCCAGGTTCGCCCCAGGGCTTGCTTAGCGCGCCACCTCTCGATCAGCGCGTGGTTGCCCGACAGCAGCACATCAGGCACTGCACAACCCTCGTACACCTCGGGCCGCGTGTAGTGCGGACAATCCAGCAGTCCGGCAACGAACGATTCCTGCACCACCGACTCGGGATCACCCATGACGCCGGGCATCCAACGGATGATGCTGTCCATGATCACCATCGCCGCCAACTCGCCGCCGGACAACACGTAGTCGCCGATCGAAACCTCGATGTCGACGCAACGTTCCAACACCCGCTCGTCGACACCTTCATACCTACCCGCAACGAGCACCACGCCGTCGAGAGCCCCGAGTTCACGCACCAATGCGTGGTCGAGCAACCTGCCCTGCGGCGACAGGAAAACCACCCGGTTCCTGCTCACCCCGCTGCTCGCCTGCCGCTGCCTGGCAGCACCAATCGCCTTTTCCAGCGGGGCCGCCATCATGACCATCCCTGGCCCGCCGCCATACGGCCTGTCATCCACGGTTCGGTAGCCATCCGCGGTGAAATCGCGCGGATTCCATGCGACTGCATCGTAGCAACGACGCTCGCGTGCCCGACCCGTGATACCCCAGCGCGTCACTGCTTCCAGCATTTCCGGGAAGAGCGTGACGACATCAAACTGAAACACGCGTCCCCCGGCTAGTAATCCAACCCCCAGTCGACCCGGATCTTCGCACCCGCGAAATCCACTTCGATCACGACTGGATCGATGAACGGAATCAATCGCTCCCGATCACCGCGCACGACCAGCACATCGTTCGCCCCGGTCGCAAACACATCTTCCACCTGGCCTAGCTTTTCGCCGGATAAATTCTCGACGCTCAAACCGATCAGATCACACCAGTAATACTGGCCTGTCTCCGGCGATGGCAACGCGCTTCGAGGAACTGCGATCTGCTTCCCGCGCAAGGCAAACGCCTGATCGCGATCCTCGCAGCCTGCCAGACGCGCCACCAACGTCGCCCCGTGTGCGCGGCCTTCCAACCAGTTCTGTTGCTGCCATTCGCCGGGCTTCCCCAACCACCACTCGGGGTAGTCGAGCAACCCGTCGACTTCTTCGGTTGCGGGCTGGATTTTCACCCAGCCGCGGACGCCATAAGGAGCGACGATGCGCCCCATGACGATGTATCGATCAGGCAGCTTGCTTCACCTCGCCAGCCTGACGCACCAGCCGGCGTACGGTTTCGCTCAACTGCGCACCGTGGCCCTGCCAGTAATCGATGCGGTCCATCGAGATGCGAAGTTTTTCTTCGCCCTCTGCCGCCTTCGGATTGTAGAAACCAACGCGCTCGACGTAACGGCCATCGCGGGCGCGCCGCGAGTCTGCGACGACGACATTGTAGAAGGGCCGCTTCTTTGCCCCACCGCGGGCCAACCGAATTACTACCATGGACGTGACTTTCCGTGCCGGAAAAAGGAAGGCCGCGATTTTACGTCCGAAGTTCCTGTCGCGGCAACCGCTTTCGCCGTTTCGCGCGACGACACCCCGGGGCGTCCGGGCATGATGCGCGTTTAACCGAGCGTTGAACCGAGCTTGACGCACCCTCCGAAACGCGACACCCTTGCCCCGTTCAAGATGCCCGCCGTCCGGACCTGCCTCTCATGAAGAACCGTCAAGTGCTGCTTGCGCGCCGCCCCGAGGGCTGGCCGTCCGAGGACGATTTTCGCCTCGTCGACACGGACGTCGCAGCGCCCGCCGAGGGACAAGTCGTCGTGCGCAACCGGTACCTATCGCTCGACCCCTACATGCGGATGCGGATGAACGACACCCCGTCGTATGCACCGAAAGCAGAACTCGGCGAAGTGATGGTCGGGGGTACCGTCGGGGAAGTCGTCGACACCCGTTCATCCCGGTTGCGGGTCGGCGACACTGTCACCGGCCTCCTCGGATGGCAACACTACGGAGTCGAAGATGCAAGTCGACTTCGGCGCATCGAGCGGCCGGTGGACCCATTGTCTGTTCATCTGGGGTGCCTGGGCATGCCGGGCGTCACGGCATGGGTGGGTCTGGAACTGGTTGGCCCGCTCGAACCGGGCGCCACCGTCGTCATCTCCGCCGCTTCGGGGGCGGTCGGAAGCGTTGCGGGTCAAATCGCACGGCGCCGCGGATGCAGGACCATCGGCATCGCGGGGGGCGCCGAGAAATGCCGGCACGCCGTCGCAGATCTCGGTTTCGATGCATGCATCGACTACAAGACCGAAGACATTGCCTCTGCCCTCGCGACAGCGTGCCCCGCAGGCGTCGACGTCTATTTCGACAACGTCGGGGGCCGCATATTCGATCTGGTGCTCGAGCGCCTCAATCCTTTCGCGCGCATCGCCCTGTGCGGCCAAGTCTCGCAGTACAACGAAGCCGAACCCTACGCCGCACGCAATCTGCGCTCGCTGCTGGTCAACCGCGTGAGGCTGCAAGGTTTTATCGTTTCGGATCACATGCAGCTTTGGTCCCCTGCCCTGAGAGAGCTCACGCAGTGGTACGACCAAGGTACCCTCCTTTGCCGGGAAACGGTTGCGGACGGACTCGATAGCGCCCCAAAGGCCTTCATCGCGATGCTTCGGGGCAACAAGATCGGCAAGCAGATCGTGAAGTTGGACTAAGGACGAGGAAACGACAATGTCAGCAGAAAACGACGCAGCACGCATCGCAGCAGCCAGCGAAAAGCGCTTTGGGGAACGCATCGAGGCGAACCGCGACACGCCCGGGCTCGACCAGATTGCCCGCATGATGGAGCATTGCTCCCATCGCAAGTGGACCGATCGGGCCGTCGACCCGGGACTGCTACGCCTGCTCTGCGCCACAGCCCTGTCGGCCCCATCCAAGAGCGATTTGCAGCAGACCGATATCGTGAACGTTTCCGATCGCACCGTGCGCCGATCCATCGTCGATCAGATTCACGACATGGACTGGATCATGGAGGCGCCGGTATTCCTCATCTTCTGCGGCAACAATCGTCGGCTGCGATTGATGTCCCAATGGCGCGGCAAGCCCTTCCCGAACGACAACATGGATCAGTTTTTCAACGCCGCGTGCGATCCGGCGATCATCATGGGTCAGTTCTTGTGTGCAGCGGAGGCCGCGGGTCTAGGCTGTTGCCCGATCAGTCACGTACGAAACAACGCCGATAGGGTTTCCGAAATTCTGAATCTCCCGGACTGGGTGTTTCCCTTCGCAGGGCTGTGCGTGGGCTATCCGGCACGCGGCACCCGCATCACGCCACGCCTTCCGCTCAGCGTAACGCTGCACGAGAACCGCTATGACGAGAGCCGGCTGCCGCAACTCATCGACGAATACGACCATCGCCGCCATGAATTGCAGCCCTACGGCAAACCGCGTGACGCGAAGCGCTTCGGGCCTGCCGACTTCTATGGATGGTCCGAGGACAAGGCCCGCCAATACGGCGTGCTGGAGCGGGAAAACTTCGGGGCCTTCGTACGCAGCAAGAAATTCGGGCTCGACTGAATCCGATCGGCCTTACTCGCTCTCGCACGTCGGGTAACGCACTTCCAACGGCGGCGCCCGATCCGCGAAGGGTCTTCGAAATCCCCGAAGATTCGCTGCTTCCGGAAATCTCAGCGCATCCCGGGCATCAACCCCTTCAGGTTGCGCATCATTTTCGCCATGCCGCCCTTGGCCATCATCTTCATCAGCTTCTGAGACTGCTCGAACTGATTGAGCAGACGGTTGACCTCCTGGACGGTCACACCGGCGCCCGTGGCGATCCGTCGCTTGCGTGAAGCCTTGATGAGTTCGGGCTTAGCGCGCTCGGTCGGCGTCATTGAGTTGATGATGCCCTCGATGCGGCTGACGGCCTTCTCGTCCATCTGAGAACCTTGGGCGGCCTGGGCAAATTGAGCGGGCAGTTTATCCATCAGGGAACTGACCCCCCCCATCTTGCGCATCTGGACGATCTGCGCCTTGAAGTCCTCCAGATCGAAGCCCTTGCCGCTCTTGACCTTCTTGGCGAATTTCTCTGCCTCGCCTCGATCGACCGTGCGCTGAGCCTCCTCGACCAGCGATAGCACATCACCCATTCCGAGGATGCGCGATGCCATTCGATCGGCATGAAACGCCTCGAGTCCGTTGAGCTTTTCGCCGACGCCGGCAAACTTGATTGGTTTACCCGTAACTTGCCGTACCGACAAAGCCGCACCGCCGCGCGCGTCGCCATCGAGCTTCGTCAGGATGACACCCGTCAGCGGCAATGCCTCCGAGAACGCCTTCGCCGTGTTCACGGCGTCCTGGCCCTGCATCGAATCGACCACAAACAGGGTTTCGATCGGATTCAAAGCGGCATGGAGCGCTCGAATCTCGTCCATCATCGCCTGATCGATCGTCAGTCGGCCGGCTGTATCGAAGATGAGCACGTCATGAAAATGCGTCTTCGCATAACCCAATGCGCCGTGCGCAATCGCGACGGGATCCTGGTCCGCCGCCTCGAAGAAATCGGTGCCTACCTGCTGCGCCAGCGTTCTCAGCTGCTCGATGGCGGCAGGGCGGTAGACGTCCGCACTCGCCAGCAAGACCTTCTTCTTCTGCTCCTTCAATAGCCGCGCAAGTTTGCCGGACGACGTGGTCTTGCCCGACCCCTGCAGACCGGCCATCAGAATGATCGCCGGCGGCTGCACCGAAAAGTTGAGACCGGCAGCCCCCTCGCCGCCCATCAACTCGACCAGTTCCCGGTAAACGATACCCACCACCGCCTGGCCGGGCGTCAGACTGGTGAGCACGTCCTGGCCCAGAGCTTTCTCGCGGACCCGGGAAACGAAATCGCGAACGACCGGCAGCGCAACGTCCGCTTCCAACAACGCCATGCGAACCTCCCGCATCGCGTCCTGAATGTTGGATTCGGTCAGCCGCGCTTCGCCGCGCAGCGTCTTGAGAACAGAGGTCAGACGGTTGGTCAGGGTATCGAACATGCTGTTAAACCCAATGGGAAGGAATGCGCGCCGTATAATCGAACCCGAGCTTCGCAGGCACGTCGGCCATCGAGCCTGAACCTGCCGCATGACCGCGATGCGCGACTTACACCGCGCCCGAACAGGCATCGATGAATCCGACGATTGTAGCCTACCTCGTAACAGCGCTTCTCTACGCGGCCCTTGCCGTGCACTTCTGGCGCACGCGCTGGATCCCGGCACGCACAGCCAGCCCGGCGTCGGGACGCCAGACTTGGGAAAGGCTCGCCGTGCTTGCCCCGCTCGTTCTGCACTCCGCCCTCCTGTACCGAAGTACCTTGTCCGGATCCCAGCTTGCGCTCGGGATCGGCAATGCAGCTTCCCTCATCGTTTGGCTCTCGGTGCTCATCTATTGGCTGGGCAGCTTCGTACACCGCGTCGAAGGCTTGCAGGCCCTGGTAATGCCGGTGGCCGCTGTAGGGTCAATCCTTCCCCTGTTCGCGCCGGACGCGCGCCCATTGCCGAACACCGAGTTCCTGGCATTCAAGGCACATCTGCTCATATCGATGCTCGCCTACAGCTTTTTCACAATCGCTTCCCTGCACGTGCTGCTCATGGCGCTGCTGGAAAAACGGCTACACGTCGGTCAACTCCGTTCCGGCATTACCGCCCTGCCCCCACTTCTGACGATGGAGCGCATCCTGTTTCAGTTGATTGGCGTGGGGTTCCTGCTCCTCACGTTGAGCCTCGGCTCCGGCGTACTGTTCTCGGAGGTAGTGTTCGGTCGCCCTCTGGACGTCTCGCACAAGACGGTCTTCGGCGTGTTGTCCTGGGCGATTTTCGGCGCGCTGCTCTGGGGACGACATCGCTACGGCTGGCGTGGACGGGTCGCCATGCGATGGACGCTGAGCGGGTTTCTCATGCTCGTACTGGCCTATTTCGGCAGCCGTCTGGTCATGGAAGTCATCCTT
>JBIKKL010000124.1:0-9963 GCA_044360365.1 Burkholderiales bacterium
CTCCAGCGTTTCCTCCGCATCCCCTCGATCGACAGGGATCGCAAAAGCCGTGGACGCTCGCCGTCCTGTAGCTTGCACGGTGCACGCCGATACTGACGGCGGCACCGCTCGGAGCGCGCGGTGTCCGATCAGGCGCAGGAACGGGCGCCGGGGCCCTGCAAACACGAACTTCAAGACTGAATCGTATCTATCCGGACACAAAGGAAAATGACATCTTGAATTAAGGCATTAAATCGGGAGTCCTTCGCTTTACAAGGGCGCCGTCGGCAGGGCATCATTGATCCGATAAGGAATGTGGGGAGTGGCTATGGCTACAGCAGCCGCCGCGGCACCGAGAAAAGACGTCCGGGAGTTCACCTTCTCGTGGACCGGCCAAGACAAAGCGGGCAAGACGGTACGCGGAGAAATGCGTGCCGGCGGAGAAGCGCAGGTCACGGCGACGCTGCGTCGGCAGGGCATCAAGGTCGTGAAGGTGCGCAAGCAGACGCTGCGTCGAGGCGGCACGATCACGGACAAGGACATCACGTTCTTCACCCGCCAATTGGCTACCATGATGAAATCCGGCGTGCCTTTGCTGCAGGCCTTCGACATCGTGGGCAAGGGCCACTCGAACGCTGCCGTTCAGCGCCTCCTGGCTGACGTCAAGACCGAGGTCGAAACCGGCTCCAGCCTCAAGCAAGCCTTCGCGAAGCACCCGTTGTACTTCGACGCACTGTTCGTGAACCTCGTCGGTGCCGGCGAGCAGGCCGGTATCCTGGACACGGTCCTCGACCGTCTCGCCACCTACAAGGAAAAGATCCTCGCGATCAAGAACAAGATCAAGTCGGCGCTCTTCTATCCAATCGCCGTGATCGTCGTGGCCATCATCATCACGGCGGTCATCATGATCTTCGTCATCCCGGCGTTCAAGAACGTCTTCGCAAGCTTCGGCGCCGATCTTCCGGGTCCGACCCTGGTCGTGATGGCGATCTCGGACTTCTTCGTGGCGTATTGGTACATGGTATTCGGGGGCGCAGGCCTCGCGATATGGACTTTCTTCTGGACCTGGAAACGATCCACCAAGATGCAGATCGTCATGGATCGCATATTCCTGCGAATACCGATCTTCGGCGAACTGATCCGCAAGAGCGCAATCGCACGCTGGACGCGAACCCTCGCCACGATGTTCGCCGCGGGCGTTCCGCTCGTCGAGGCGCTCGATTCCGTGGCAGGTGCTGCCGGCAACTACGAATATTTCGCGGCGACGAAGAAGATTCAGACAGAAATTGCTACCGGCACAAGCCTCACGGTGGCGATGCAGAATGCCGAAGTGTTCCCCAACATGGTGGTTCAGATGGTGTCGATCGGCGAAGAAGCCGGTTCACTCGACGCCATGCTATCGAAAGTGGCCGATTTCTTCGAAGCCGAAGTCGACGATGCCGTCGAAGCCCTGCAAAGCCTGATGGAGCCGCTCATCATGGTCGTGCTCGGCACGCTGATCGGAGGCATGGTCGTTGCCATGTATCTTCCGATCTTCAAGATGGGTCAGGTCGTATAGCGCGACGACGGGCCAGCCGCGGCAGCCCGAGGGGTGCCACGGCTGAAATCTCCACGCGGGCATCTCGCCCTGCACGAACGCGAACCCGCACATGGACACTCTTATCGCGTACCTGTCGGCCAACCCAGCCACATTCGCCGGTCTGTGCGCTGTACTGGGCCTGGTGGTCGGCAGCTTCCTGAACGTCGTCATCCACCGATTGCCGAAGATGCTCGAACGGCAGTGGCAGGCAGAGTGCGCCGAACTGCAGGGTCGGACTTCGGAACAACCGCCAACCTACAATCTGGTCGTTCCGCCGTCAGCATGTCCTGCATGCAATCACCCTATCCGGCCGCTACAAAACATTCCCGTCCTGAGTTACCTGATGCTGCGAGGCAAGTGCTCCGCGTGCGCCGCTCCGATCTCCCTGCGCTATCCCGCCGTAGAGATCGTAAGTGCACTGCTGACCGCCTATATCGGTTTTCGATTCGGCACGAGTTGGACGGCGCTCGCCACGATGGTCTTCGGCTGGGCGATGATCGCACTGGCAATCATCGATCTGGACACGTTCTTCTTGCCCGACAGCATCACGCTCCCGCTCGTTTGGCTGGGACTGTTGGCGCAACTCGCAGGGCTTTATCCAAGAGTCGGCATCGAAGCAGCGGTGATCGGGGCCGTCGCAGGATACCTCTCCCTGTGGAGCGTGTTTTGGCTCTTCAAACTGGCGACAGGGAAGGAAGGCATGGGGTATGGCGATTTCAAGCTTCTCGCGGCCATCGGCGCCTGGATGGGCTGGAAGGCACTCCCGCTCGTCATTCTACTTTCGTCCCTGGTCGGCGCAATCGTGGGCATTTGCCTGATCGTGGCTCGGCGCCAAGGCAGGGACGTCCCGATACCCTTCGGACCTTATCTCGTTGTCGCCGGACTGATCGCATTGTTCTGGGGCGACGATTTGACCAAGCGCTACCTGGACCTGTTTTGAACTCGTTCGCTGCGGCACCGGCCGTGCCTCGCTCTCGAAACCTCCGCGTGGCTTTATTTTTTGATCACCATGCACCATACTAGAGACGGACACTCGATGTCGTGTTGGTGTCTGCGCTTCTTGTCAGGCATTTGCGATCGGACGCAATCGTGCCGTCTTCAGCCAACCCTCAACTGATCGGCTACGAGTACCCGCTGAGCGAGCGTGTACGCACGCTCCTGCGCCTCGAAGACCTCTATCGCAAGGCGATCTACTTCACCGAAAAGCCGGCGTCGGTCGAGAACCACGTCGCACTCGTACTGCTCTTCGATATTCTCGAGGTAGCTGGCCGGGCGGACCTTAAATCCGACTTGCTGCAGGAATTGGAGCGCCAGCGCCACACGCTCGAAGCGCTCCGCAGCAACCCTGCGATCTCTGTCGATGCCCTGGATGAGGTAATCCAGGAGATCGATCAGACTTCCACGCGCCTATTCCAGATGACTGGAAAATTCGGCCAGGATCTGCGCGAGAACGAGTGGTTGATGAGCATCAAGCAGCGCACGAACATCCCGGGCGGCGTGTGCGAATTCGACTTGCCGTCCTACCACTACTGGCTCAATACCGGCGCCGAGCAGCGTCGGCACGACATCGAAAACTGGCTCTCTCCCTTCAGGCCGATTCACGATGCCATTGCCATCGTCCTGCGACTGTTGCGCGAGAGCGGGAAGACCAGTTCGCAGTTCGCAAGCCAAGGCGTCTTCCAGCAGATGATGGCCGGTCGGATCGCCCAGATGCTGCGCGTCCAACTTTCGCGCGAGTTCCCCTGTATCCCCGAGATCAGCGCGAACAAGTACGCCCTGAATATCCGTTTCATGACCTTGTCCGGGCCCGGACGGGATCGTCCGCGAACATACGACGGCGACGTCCCGTTCCAGTTGACGCTCTGCAATCTTTAATCGATCCGTAAGCAACGCCACGTGTCGCCGTCGAACACCCCTCGCACCGTAGCCTGCCCGAGTTGCGGCAAGACCGTCCGCTGGGAGCCCGCCAGCCGCTATCGGCCGTTTTGCTCCGAGCGCTGCAAGACGCTCGATCTCGGCGATTGGGCGGCAGAGCGTTTTCAAATCCCTGATGACAGTCCGCCGGACAGCGGCAGCGCTGACGGCAATCGCGAATAGGCGCGAACGGCTCCCGGGTCAGCCCCCCCACGCACCGCGCTGCATGGCAATGCCGTGAGCACCGCATCGCCACGCGCGATCGAGGTCGCCAAGCGACATGCCGCCGAGCGCGTAGACCGGGATGGGGCTATCGCGAATGATGCCTGCGAAGGCATCGAACCCCAATATCGTCGCACCGGGATGACTCCGCGTCGGCGCGACGGGTCCGAGGACGGCAAAGTCGACGCTCAACGCAACGGCCTTTCGAAGTTCCGCGATGTCGTGACAGGATGCACCGACGAGTTCGAATTCCGGCCGCTTCTGCGTCGCCATCAATTCACTCGCCTTCAGATGCACCCCATTCGCCCCGCACCGACGAGCCAGCGAGGCATCCGAATTGACGAGCACCCTGGCGCCGTGGCTGTGCGCGAGTGCAACGACCTCGGAGGCAAAACGAGCGAGATCTACCGCGGACATTCCGGGCTCCCGCACTTGCACTAGGCGCAGACCCTGCGCCAGTGCGGCCCGAATCTGCCGTAAGGCCAGTCCGCATCCACCCTCGGCGGCGTTGGTGATCCCGTAGACAGCGGGGAGCGCGAGTGCCGCCAGAATGGGACCATTTGCCGGCAACATCGGCCCAACCGTCAATGCTCCGATTCGCTGCCACACGAACGCCTGGTTTTCCCGACCGTGGGGTTCGCCTTCGAATCGGGTCACCCGAAAGAAGTTGAGATCGACGGTTGCATGCTCGTAGGCGTGCCGTCGAACGATCCAGGGGTAGGCCTGCTGGACCACGATACCCAGTTCCTCATGCAACTCCCGAGCAAGTGCCTCCGGAGCGGATTCGCCGGGCTCGACCTTGCCTCCGGGGAACTCCCAGTAACCTTCGTAGACCTTGCCGGGCGGGCGCTGGGCAAGCAGAAAGCTGCCGTCTTCGCGCTGTATGACCGCGGCAACCACCTGGACCACGCGTGTCGACGCCGAGCCGGGAACAGATATAGAGGTCAATGGAGCCCTTGGCGCTTCGGCGGCCTGAGCTACTTGCGCTTCTTCGCCATGCCGATACGGCCAGCATGGTCGCGCGCAAACTGCCATGCGACCCGCCCACTGCGGGAACCACGTGTCAGCGACCACTGGATGGCTTCGCGCTGCACGGATTCGTCGACGACGGCGTGCGGCGCGAAGTGCTTCACCCACTGCCCGACGATGGCGAGATAGTGCTCCTGATCGAACGTGTAGAACGATACCCACAGCCCGAAGCGCTCGGAAAGGGATATCTTCTCTTCGACGGTCTCGCCGGGGTGTATCTCCTCGCCGACATGCTTGTACTCAAGGTTCTCGTGCATGTACTCCGGCATGAGGTGCCGGCGATTCGAGGTGGCATAGATCAGGACATTGTCGCTCGCTGCCGAAATCGAGCCGTCGAGTACCACTTTGAGCGCCTTGTACCCTGCTTCGTCTGCCTCGAAGGACAGATCGTCGCAGTAGATGACAAATCGTTCGGGACGCGCCGCGACCTGCTCCACGATGTCCGGCAGATCGCCGAGATCCTGTTTCTCGACCTCGATCAGACGCAGGCCCTTGCTCGCATACTTGTTCAGCAGCGCCTTCACGAGCGACGATTTACCCGTGCCTCGCGACCCGGTCAGGAGCACGTTGTTTGCCGGCAATCCTTGCACGAACTGGCGCGTGTTCTGCTCGACCAGACGCTTCTGATTCTCGATGCCGCAAAGATCCGCCAATGCGATCCGATGCGGATGCGTGACCGCCTCGATGAAGCCGCGCCCGGCACGCTTGCGCCAGCGGAAGGCCGTACTTACTTTCCAGTCCGGTGCCGGGGGCTGTGAAGGCAGTAGATGTTCGAGGCGGCCGAGCAATGCATCGGCACGTGCGAGGATGTCGCCCAATTCCAGCGTCTTGTTCGATGTGGTCATGCCAGGAAGTGAAAAATAGAAAATTCGTGCGGCCGAACAACTCGTGAGTGGACGCGAAAAGCGAATGATCAGGTCCGGTACTCGGCGTTGATCTTCACGTAATCGTGCGAAAAATCGCAAGTCCAAAGCCGCACGCTTGCCGGCCCGCGATGCAGATCGACACGCACCGTGAACTCGCTCTTGGCCATCGCACGCTGTCCGTCGGCTTCGAGGTAGTCCGGATGGCGACCGCCGCCGGTGGCGACGTGAACCTCGTCCAGGTACATGTCCAGCACATCGACGTTCAGATCGTCTATCCCGCTGTACCCGATGGCAGCGAGGATCCGCCCGAGATTCGGATCGGAGGCGAAAAACGCCGTCTTGACCAGGGGCGAATGGGCAATCGCATATCCCACTTTGCGGCACTCCTCCTCGGAGAGACCACCTTCCACCTCGATCGTGACGAACTTGCTCGCCCCTTCGCCATCGCGAATGATCGCCTGTGCAAGCTCGACCGCGACATCTTCGAGCGCGGCCCGCAATTGCATGTATGCCTCACCTTCGGCGCGATCGATCGTCGGCAAGGCAGCCTTCCCGGTTGCCACGATGATGAAGGAATCGTTCGTCGACGTATCGCCATCGACCGTAATGCAGTTGAACGACTTGTCCGCGACTTGCCGCGTGAGCGCCTGCAGAACCGGCCCGGCAACGGAGGCATCCGTAAACACGAACCCCAGCATGGTCGCCATGTTCGGACGAATCATGCCGGACCCCTTGGCGATCCCAGTGACGGTAATGCGCTGGCCGGCAATCGAAACTTCGCGGGATGTAGCCTTCGGCACGATGTCGGTCGTCATGATGGCCTCGGCGGCGTCGGCCCAGCGATCCGCTGCGAAGGACTCAATGCACTGGGGAAGACCTGCTTCGATGCGTCCCACCGGCAATCGCTCCATGATGACACCGGTGGAGAAAGGTATGACCTGCGACGCACTGCAGCCAAGCAACTGCGCAGCATGGCTGCATACCGTCCGAGCATCCTGCAGGCCCATCTTGCCGGTACCGGCGTTCGCGTTGCCCGTATTTACGACCAGCGCACGTACGCTTTGTCCGGGTTGCGCCAAGTGCTCTCGTGCCACGATGACCGGTGCCGCGCAGAGTCGGTTCTGCGTAAACACGCCGCCGACCTGCGCACCATCCGCAATGCGCACGACGAGCAGATCCTTGCGATTGGGTTTGCGGATGCCCGCTTGAGCGATTCCGAGTTCGATGCCCGCAACGGGCTTGAGCGCGCGAGGGTCGGGCGCTTTCAGATTGACTGGCATGACGGAGAGACTTCTCTGCTAGGTGAGACGACCGTGGCAATGTTTGAATTTCTTGCCCGACCCGCACGGACAAGGATCGTTGCGGCCGACTTTCGCGCCGCGGCGCATCGGTTGAGCCGCTTCCTCTTCGGCGACCGCGACGCCTTCGCCTTCTGTCATCGCTTCGGCCTCGCCGGCGCCGAAATCGGCATGACGGTACTGGATGTTTTCGAGCGCCGCCGCTGCGCGCTCGGCCTGCTCGACCTCTTCCCGCGAACGGACCTGTACGGTCAGCAGGTGCTTCGTGACCTCGTCCTTGATCCGCTGCAGCATGTCAGCGAACAGCTGGAAGGCTTCGCGCTTGTACTCCTGCTTCGGATTCTTCTGTGCATACCCGCGCAGATGGATCCCTTGACGCAGATAGTCGAGTTGAGAAAGGTGCTCTCGCCAATGCGAATCCAGGCTTTGAAGCATGATCGCGCGCTCATACTGGCGCATCGCGGTGGACTCGACGGGAACGATCTTGGATTCGTACGCCGCATGGGCCGCTTCGATGAGTCGATCCCGCAGGCTGTCCTCGTCGATGTTGGCTTCGTTCTTGAGCCACTCCTGGATCGGCAGCTCCAGTTGCAGTTCCTGCGCCACCGCCTTCTCGAGCCCCGGGATGTCCCATTGCTCTTCCAGGCTTTCGGGGGGGACATGTTCCGCGACGAGCGAACGGACGACATCCTCCCGCATCGCCTTCAGGGTCTCCGAAATGTCGGTACTCTCCAGCAACTCGTTGCGCTGCTGGTAGATCACTTTGCGCTGATCGTTCGCGACATCGTCGTATTCGAGCAACTGCTTGCGGATGTCGAAGTTGCGGGCTTCAACCTTGCGCTGCGCGTTCTCGATCGCGCGGGTCACCCAGGGATGCTCGATCGCCTCCCCTTCGGGCATCTTCAACCGATCCATGATCGAGGCAACTCGATCGGACGCAAAAATGCGCAACAGGGGATCTTCCAGCGAAAGGAAGAACCGGCTCGACCCGGGATCGCCCTGACGCCCGGAACGGCCACGAAGCTGGTTGTCCACTCGCCGCGATTCGTGCCTCTCGGTGCCGATGATGTGCAGGCCGCCCGCCTTCACCACTTCGACGTGCAGCGCCTGCCAGCGCTGACGGATCTCGGCGATCTTCGCTTCCTTGGCTGCGTCATCGAGGGATTCGTCGGCGCGCACCGCCTGAATCTCCGGCTCGGGGCTGCCGCCGAGCACGATATCGGTGCCTCGCCCGGCCATGTTGGTCGCGATGGTAACCATCTTCGACCGTCCGGCCTGCGCCACGATTTCAGCTTCGCGGGCGTGCTGCTTTGCATTGAGCACGTTGTGCGGAAGCTTCTCCTTGTCGAGGATGCCGGAAATCAATTCCGAATTCTCGATCGACGTCGTGCCGACCAGCACGGGCTGACCGCGCTCGTAGCAATCACGGATATCGTTGACGACTGCCTGATAGCGCTCTTTCGAGGTACGGTAGACCTGATCCATGCGGTCCTTGCGTACCATCGTATGGTGGGTCGGGATGATGACCGTCTCGAGGTTGTAGATCTGCTGGAACTCGTAAGCTTCCGTATCCGCCGTGCCAGTCATGCCGGCGAGCTTCTTGAACATCCGGAAGTAGTTCTGGAACGTGATCGAAGCGAGGGTCTGGTTCTCGCGCTGGATCTCCACGCCCTCCTTCGCCTCGACGGCCTGATGCAGGCCGTCCGACCACCGACGACCGGGCATCAACCGCCCCGTGAACTCGTCGACGATTACGACTTCGCCGTTCTGCACCACGTAGTGCTGGTCGCGATGAAAGAGCGTGCGCGCCCGCAGGGCCGCGTTGAGGTGGTGAATCATGGTGATGTTGTGGGCATCGTAGAGGCTGCTGCCCTCGACCAGCATCCCCGCCTCGGCCATCAACTCTTCGGCGTGCGCATGACCATCCTCCGACAGGATGACCTGGTGATTCTTTTCATCGACCCAGAAATCCCCGGCGCCGTTCTCCTCGGGTTGCCGAACCAGCTTCGGCGCAATCTGGCCGATCTGCAGGTAGAGTTCCGTGGTGTCTTCCGCTTGCCCCGAGATGATGAGCGGCGTGCGCGCCTCGTCGATCAGGATGGAATCCACCTCGTCGACGATGGCGTAGTTGAGCGGGCGCTGGACCCGCTCGGACGTCTGGTACACCATGTTGTCGCGCAGGTAATCGAACCCGTACTCGTTGTTGGTGCCGTAGGTGATGTCGCAGGCATACGCTGCCTGTTTCTTGTCGTGCTCCATTTGCGACAAGTTCACACCCACGGTCAACCCGAGGAAGCGGTAGATATTGCCCATCCAATCCGCGTCGCGCTGCGCGAGGTAGTCGTTGACGGTCACGACATGCACGCCGAGGCCGGTGAGCGCGTTGAGGTATGCGGGCAGCGTTGCCACCAGCGTCTTGCCTTCGCCGGTGCGCATTTCGGCGATCTTGCCTTGGTGCAAGGCCATCCCGCCGATCAACTGCACGTCGAAGTGGCGCATGCCGAGGGCGCGCTTGCCTGCCTCCCTGACGACTGCGAAGGCCTCGGGAAGCAGCTTGTCGAGCGCTTCGCCGTTGGCGATCCGTTGCTTGAACTCGGCGGTCTTGCCTCGGAGCGCCTCGTCGCTCAGACCGGTCAGGCCGCTCTCGAGCGCATTGATGATGCGCACCGTATGACCGTACTGCCGCAACAGCCGATCGTTGCGGCTGCCGAGGATCTTCTTCAGCAGTTTATTGAACATTCAGCATACGCCTGTCTTCTTTGCACGCACGCGGCCGCCATGAGCATTGCAACACGCGCATGGGGATCGAAACGCAAAAAAGGGGGTCAGGACGTTGTCCCACCCCCTGGTTCGGATGGCATCGAACACAATCAACCCAACCTGCTCAGCTAACCTGCGAGGCGCAGAAACCGCGCCGGATTTTGCGCCACCCCGCGATGCCTCACTTCGAAGTGAAGATGCGGACCGGTCGCACGACCGCTGCTGCCCACCTCGGCAATGATTGCGCCCTTCATCACGACGTCGCCCACCTTGGCACGCAATCGCGAACAATGCGCATACAGCGTGACGAGTCCGT
>JBIKKL010000262.1:0-6653 GCA_044360365.1 Burkholderiales bacterium
TTCGCGAGATCCAGCTCGCCCCACACGGCGGCCACGGCGTCCGACGCATCGTCGTCGGTCAGCAAGAGCGTCGTCGCGCCGGCTTCAACTTGCGCACTTTGCGCTTCGATCCGGACGCTGTTCGTCGCATCCTCCGCGAGACGGAAGTTGCTCCAGGACGTCGGATCGGCGAGATCGCCCTCGAACGTCAACGTGAGTGCGGTGGAAAGCCGCAGGCCCTCGAAGGTCACGGGACCGGCCACGGCATCGTCGAAGCGCACGGCCTGCGCCTCGATGACGATACGCGGTTCGGGACCGTAGACCGTGGCGCTGGCGATGCGCGCGACACCGACTTGCGGCCATTGCGGCAGCGACACGGAGAGCCCCGACAGACGCGCGACTTCGCCGAACGGCCCCGGCGTGCCGACGTAGACATCGACCGCATCGATCTGCACATGCAGCAGCGGATCCTGCGCCGTCGGCAAGTCGATGCCCAGATTCAGGATGTGCAGATCAGTCAGTTGAACGTTCGTGTTGACGTTGAAATACGGCTCGGTATCGATCGCCACCGCCTCGATGTGCATGCGAAAGCCAATCGCCGCACTGCCCGTCACGGGCGACCCGTTGCCGTTCACCTCCACCGCGAGCACGCCGTCGAGTTCGATCGTCGCCCCACCGACGAGGGATCCGCCGGGGAACGTCGGAACGATCGTCCCCGTCAACGACACCGACGCACCGGCATTCACGCCCAGAGCGGGATCGGCCGACACGACGAACAGCGTTCCCGCGACATCGCCGTCGAAGTGCCCGTCGCGATAACCACCCAGGGTGATGGTGCCCTCGAACATCATCAACTGATTGAGGACGGTCCATGCTTCGACTTCGGATACGGCGAGCGTGATCGGTCCGAGGTGATAGGGAATCAGTTCTTCCGGCTGCAGCAGGAACGTTCCTTCGAACGTGCCCTCGGCACCGCTGCCGATCGTTGCCGACACAGTGAAGCCGAACAATGCGCTCAGCGCATCGACATCGACCCGACCGCGGGCCGTCACATAGGCGCCGGCGGCCAGGTCGTCGGCATCGACGAACTCGATCGCGACTTCCTCGATCCTGGCCGGGATCAGACCGGCGATGCCCAATGGATCGTCGTAGCCGTCGCTCCCCTGCACCTGCGCGGTGTCGACGAACGCGCGACCATCGGCCCGCAACCCGAACCGCGCCAGGCTCAGCACGGGCGGGATGCCGTCGGCATCGAGCGCCGGCAAGGTCATCCGGGCGATGCCTGCGCGCAGGAGTATCGAATCGGCCGCCATGTCTCTCGCCCACGCAAGATCCAGATCGAACGCCTCGACGGCGAGCATCTCCGCCACGACGACCTGCATGCGCTGCAGGTCCAATGCATAGGCATCCTGCGCGATGTCGAGCGTGCCGCGGATGGCCGGTACATCGTCGAGCGGATCGTCGTCGGTCACGCTGGCGAAGATCGCCGAGCCGACGTTGACCAAACCGCCCGATGCGACGATCTCGACCGAATCGACTTCGACGCGGGCCGCGACCGTCACACTGTCGCCGGTCGAAGTTGCCTCGACGATGACATCCAGATCGTTGACCGTCAAACCGACGTCGCTCAGTTCAAGCGTTGCGCCGAGAACGCTGCTCAGCATGACATCGTTGCCCGCACCGCCCAGCGTTGCGCTGCCGATGCTGATGCCGTTGCGGCGAATCTCCACCGCATCGAGCATGACCGGCGGCCCCGAGGCGAGGTCGGGCGCACTGAACTCCGCTTCGGCGATCGTGGCGATGACTGCGTCGGGCGCCGTGTTCGAGGTGTCGAGCACGAACACGACATCCTGAGCATCGATCTGGAACATCGACTGGCGAACGGTCATCGAGAGGAAGTCAGTCTCCAAGGTCGCGACGGCCGGCCCGATCGCCGTGACGGGGTCGTCGCCGAGACCGATCTGCAACGAGGGCAGTTCGAGGGTGCCGGTGATGCCATAGGCCGTCGCACGGAACAATGCACCGGCCGCTTCGGGAAACAGCGTCGCATTCGCTGCCGACAACTGAACCGCCGTATCGAGCGCGAACGTCGACCCGCTCATGCTTGCCTGCACATCGAGCACGAGCCTCGCATCGGCGAGCGAAAGGACCGGATTACTCGCTACGCCGAGCCATGCGTTCGCAGCCGCAAAGGTGAGATCGATGTCGGCACCGTTGCGCCGAACCTCGAACGCATCGACCTCGCCGGCGGCGAGCAGGAACGGCAAACCCGTCAATTGCGAATCGTCGAATTCGAGACGGATCTGGCGCGCGATGGCGATGCGCGTCTGAGCGGCGGTCGCATTCGGGTCGAGATCGATCTCCAGCCCGGGCGGGGTCTGTGAAGCGTCGTCTCCGATCGCAAGGCGTACGCCGCCACCAAGTTCGATCTGCGCATGGTCCGCGACCAGCTGCAGCCGCCCGGCGTTGTCGAGCGTGCCGCTCAAACCGTTCGCGACGAGGAGCCCCGTCGGCGCACCGGCGGCATCGTTCGAAGCGGGCAGCAACACGGCAGTGTCGGCGCTCACGCCGACGTGCGCATCGATCTCACCCGTTGCAAAATCGCCGTGGAATCCGACCGCGACCTTCGCGCCATCGAGCCACAACGCGTTGCCGATCTGCTGCCGCCCGAGGTCGTATTCGCGTTCGAAGTCGAGGTTGTCCAGGTCGAACCCGAGATCCATCTCGCGCGAGAATTCGAAGTCGCGGCTGCCGAACGGCGTGACGATGCGCGTGTCGAGACTGCCGGTGACCTCGGTGCCTTCGAGCACGACCGAGGCCGTCACCGCCCCGAGCTGGAAGCCGGCAAGCGTCGGCGTTCCCGAGAAGCCACCCGTCAGCGTCCAATGCCGTTCGAGCGCGTCGAAGGTACCATCAAGCGAGAACTGCGCCGCGCCCCCGGTGGCCGGGTTCTTCAGCCACGGCAGTTCGAGCGTGCCTTCAAGGGTGGCCGTGAGATTGGACGACACGCTGCCCGCGGCATTCGTTTCGATGACGAAATCGCCTTGCCACGACAGGTCGAGTGGCCCTGCGACGAAGGGATCCAGTTCGATCGAGGCCGTGCCATCGATGGTCGGGCGCAGAAAATCGGGGTCGGCTGCCGTGAGATCCGCCAGCCGCAATCGATGCGTCGGCGCGATCGACACCGCCATCTGCGCCGATGCGGTGCCTGCGGTCGTCAGCGGCTTGCCTGCGATGATCGCGGTGCCGCTCACCCGCCCGGATCCCGCCACGGCGAGTTCGACCCTCGAGTCTTCCGACACGAAGAACCCGTTTGCGTCGATGCCGAAGACGAGCCCCCCGGTCAGGTTCGCTGCCCACGCGATCTCGCCGTTCAGCGTGACGCCCAGTGCCGCGCCGTCCAGCACCCCCGGCGTGGACTGGTTGAAGGTCTGACGACCGGCGATCGGCGACAACGCAGGGATATTGAGGGGCAACCGCAGTCGCAGCACCTCACCTGCGACGCTCGCCGGAACATCCGCCGCGCCGCCTTCGATGGCTTCGACGTCGATACCGGCAGCGCGCAGCGCGGCGACGAGTTCTTCAGCGGTCGTCGCCGCGCCGATCTCGGGCAGGTCGATGCCGCTCAGCGTCGCGGAGATGCCGAAGAGCCCGTTCAGTTCGACGGAGAGCACCGGCAGATCGAACGGCAGGTCGAAGGCCTCAGCCCAGGATTGGAGTTGCGACAACAGCGCGGGCAAGCCATCGACGACCTGCTGCCGCAATGCAGAGGCGTCGGCATCTGGCGTCGCATCGAGCGTCATGTCGACGACGATGTCGTCGGCATTCAGCGGATTGCCTGCGAGGTCGGTGACGTTCGCCGCCCGGACGACGAATCGATAAACGTCGTCGACAAGCGCAGGCGCCAGGTTCAGCGTGACGACATCGCCGGCGATCGTCGACGACCCGACGATGCGGTCGCTCACGTCGACTTCGTTGCCGTCGGCGAAACTGCCGTCGCCGCCGCTTGCGATCAGGCGATAGTTCGCGAGCGATGTCACGCTATCGGGATTCATGCCCAAGGCATCGGCGAACGCGACCGTAAGCGACGAGGGCGTGAGCGTCACCTGCCCCAACGTCGGCACGGTACGGTCGACGACGAACGTGCCGACATACGCGTCGCTGCTTTCGCCTGCGACACCGTTGATGTTCTGATTCATCGGCGTGCCGTCGGGCTGCGCGATCGACGATGCGATCGTCAGGACATAGATCCCGTCCGGCAGTTCGCCTGGCAATTCGAGTCGCCAAACGTCATTGCCCTGGGCCGTCAATGCCTGCACCGGCACGATGCCTTGCGGACCGGTCAGGACGATGTCATTCCGCGTGAAGGTCGATGGATCGATCGGCAGACTGAAGGCCACATCGATGAACTGCACGCTGACGCGGGTCGCCCCTGCGGGGCTCTGCGACACCACACGCAGCACAGGTAACGTCTGAACGACGAGCGATCCGGCCGCACCTGCATTGAAACCTCCGCCACCGACGACGCTCGCACGTGCGGCATCGAAGCTTTCGGTCGTCGCTGCAAGATGGATGGCGATACGCCCACCCGCACCGCCACCGCCGTTGTGGATGCCCGCCCCGCCGTCGGCGTTGAACGTACCTGTGCCGCTCAGCGTTCCTGCCGTCACCCACAGCGAGCCGCCCGCGCCACCGCCCTGCTCGCTGTTGATCCCCGACTCGCCGCGCGCACTGATTTCACCGTCGAGCACCAGCGCATCCGCCACCGTCAGCTTGATCGCGCCCCCGCCGTAGCCGCCCCGGCCTCCCGGATTATTGTCCAGATTGTCGCCGCCGCCCGAACCCAAGGTCGTCGGCGTCACCGAGGATCCATAGGAAACGCCACCACTCGCGCCCGCGCCGTTGCCGCCCACACCGCCATGGCCCCCGCCGCCGCTTCCCGAGACGCCCGATCCGCCCCCGCCCGGACCGAACCCGTGCGCCTGCCACACCCCGGCATCGCCCGGCGCGTAGCCTTGCGCGTCCGCCGTCAGCCGCGAGCCGCCTTCGATCGACACCGTTCGTGCCTCGACCGTCACGCCCACACCGGACGAGGTGCTCTGCACGCTCTTGCCCTGCGCCGTGATCGTCGAGTTGCCCGACAGACTCAGTACATCGCCGATCACCAGCGTCGACCCGCCGCCCACGACGACCGCCGAACCGCCCTCGACGATGAAGTCCTCGCTCAGTTGCAGCGCCGAGTCCTGACCGATCACCAGCGTGCCCGCGTCCGACACCACAATCGAGCCGTACTGCGCCGTCGTCCCCGCATCGATCACGAAGCGCTCGTACACCTTCAGCGTCGTCGTCGCCCCCGAGCCTTCGAAGAACCCGACCGTCCCCGTGCCGCCCGATGCCGCCCCCGAACCGCCGCTCGCCGACGATCCCGCGTAGCCCGTGTAACCCCCGTCGATCCCGTAGTACACGGCCACCCGACCGCCCCCGCCGCCGCTGCCGTTACTGATGCCCGCACCACCATCGGCCTCGAACGTTCCCGCCCCGGCCAGCGTACCCGCCGTCACCCAGATCGCGCCGCCCGCACCGCCGCCCTGCTCGCTGTTGATCCCCGCCTCGCCTTGCGCGCTGATGCGACCGTCGAGCTGCAGTACGCCATCCACCCGCAGCCGGATCGCGCCCCCGCCGTAGCCGCCCCGGCCCGAAGGGCTGTTGTCCAGGTTGTCGCCACCGCCCGAGCCCGGCATCGTCGGTGCGTACTGCGAGTCGTAGCTCGCGCCACCCGCCGCACCGCCAAAGCTGCCCCCCGCGCCGCCGTGGCCGCCGCCCCCGCTCGCGCTCACCGCCGACCCGCCCCCGCCCGGGCCGAATCCGTGTGCCTGCCACACCCCCGCATCCCCGGGGACATAGCCCTGAGCATCCGCATGCAATGACGAGGTCGCGTCGATGATTAGGTCATGGGAATCGATGGTGACGCCGATCGCACTCGCCGCGGTCTGCGTACCCTTGGATTGCGCGATCAACCGAGATCCCGAAGCAAGCGACAGATCGTCAGTCACCGTAAGCTTCGAACCACCGCCCAGCGCGAGCGTGCTCGCGAGGTCCAGACGCAGGTCGGCACCGACATGGAGGTTCGAATCGGCGCCGAGAGAGACGACGGCACCCAACACACCATTGCCGCCGACGACGAGATCACCGACCACATCGATCGACGAGCCGGCACCCACTTCGAGGCGGCCGCCGTTGCCGATCGTGATGCTTTCGTACGTTACGATCGTCGCCGTATCCAGCACGAAGCGCTGGTAGACGCGCAGTTCGTCGTGCTCGCCCGCGGTCTCGATGAAGCCGACCGTGCCCGTGCCCCCGGTCGATGCCCCGGCGCCGCCGCGCGCCGACGAACTCAAGAAGCCGCCGAAACCCGTGTCGGCCGCGTAG
This sequence comes from Burkholderiales bacterium, assembly GCA_044360365.1. GTDB lineage: Bacteria > Pseudomonadota > Gammaproteobacteria > Burkholderiales > WYBJ01 > WYBJ01. The sequence goes on from JBIKKL010000262.1 coordinate 6,409, forward strand.
TACACCGCGATGCGACCACCCGCACCGCCGCCGCCGTTGTGGATGCCCTCCCCGCCGTCGGCGTTGAACGTGCCCGTGCCGCTCAGCGTTCCTGCCGTCACCCACAGCGAGCCGCCCGCACCACCGCCCTGCTCGCTGTTGATCCCCGACTCGCCGCGCGCACTGATTTCACCGTCGAGCACCAGCGCATCCGCCACCGTCAGCTTGATCGCGCCCCCGCCGTAGCCGCCCCGGCCTCCCGGATT
>JBIKKL010000263.1:0-6631 GCA_044360365.1 Burkholderiales bacterium
GCTGGTTCAGAAGTCGGGCGTTCATCATGTTCCGGCTCAGGCGCGGGAAGTGTTCGACGTGAGCGGCGCCGGCGATACCGTCATTGCAACGTTGGGCGTCAAGATCGCAACGAACGCAACGTGGAACGATGCCGTGCGCGCAGCCAATATTGCGGCCGGCATTGTCGTCGGAAAGCTGGGCACGGCCGTCGTTCATCCCGAAGAACTCGCTGCGGCCGAGTCGGCGCAGAACAGGTAGGAGGCGCGTCGTGCATATCGTCGTTACCGGGGCCGCGGGTTTCATCGGCTCGAACATCGTGAAAGCGCTCAACGATCGGGGCATCGGCGACATCATCGCGGTCGACGATCTTTCGCAGGGCGACAAGTTCTCCAATCTGGCGGACTGCGATATCGCCGACTACTTCGACAAGGACGAGTTCAGCAGTCTGCTCGATTCCGGAAAGTTCGATGGCCGTATCGAGGCAGTGATGCATCAGGGGGCCTGTTCGGACACGACCGAAACCGACGGCAAGTTCATGATGGCCGTGAACTATCGCTATTCGATCCGAATGCTGGATTTTTGCCGGCGGCAACAGGTGCCGCTGATCTATGCGTCGTCGGCTGCGGTGTACGGGGCGAATGCCCAGTGTCGGGAATCCGGAGAATCTGAGCTGCCGCTCAACGTGTACGGCTACTCCAAGCTGCAGTTCGATCGTTACGTGCGCAATCATTGGGAGACGTGCACCGCGCAGGTGGTCGGGCTGCGTTACTTCAATGTCTACGGGCCGCGCGAGGCGCACAAGGGGCGGATGGCCTCGGTCGCCTGGCACTTCTTCAACCAGTATCGAGCCGGGGGCAAGGTGCGGCTTTTCGAGGGCAGCCACGGCTACGCCAACGGAGATCAGCGGCGTGACTTCGTCTCCGTCGACGACTGCGTGAAAGTGAATCTGCATTTTCTGGATCATCCCGAGATCAGCGGCATCTACAATGTCGGGACCGGACGCGCGCAGCCTTTCAACGATGTGGCGGTGGCCGTCGTCAATGCGGTTCGTCGCGCGCGTGGGGAAACGGAAGCCGACCTCGATGAGTTGGTCCGCACCGGCGCCATCGAATACATTCCGTTTCCGGAAGATCTCAAGGGGAAGTATCAGGCGTTTACCCAAGCGGACCTCGCCGCTCTACGCAAAGCCCGGTATGCCGAAGGTTTCCTCGATGTGTCCGAAGGCGTCGGCCGGTACTGCGCACAGCTCCTGGCGGTGCGTTAAGTCGTTCGTCGCGGCAGGATCTCGGCCCCCGATGTCAACGCGGTCGCGTCAGTGCGCGTTCAAGCAGGTACCCGCATTGCATGTTCTCTTGCATGTCGTGCACGGGAATCTATCCACGGGAGGAGTTCGGCATGAAGAACTTGTTTTTGGGCATGCTTGCATGGTTGTTGTCTGTATCCGTCGCGATGGCGGCCGTCAATGTGAACACGGCGACCAAGGAGCAACTCGATTCGCTCAAGGGCATCGGGCCCGCGAAGGCGCAGGCCATCATCGACTATCGGGCGAAGAATGGTCCGTTCAGGTCGATCGACGATCTGGAGAAGGTTCCCGGAATCGGACCGGCCACCCTCAAGGAGATTCGCAACGAGGTGACGCTGACGGGGACGACGACCACGCCGGCAGCATCTGCTGACCCGAAGAAGGAAACGGCGGCGAAGACGAAGGCCGATCCGAAGGATGGACCCAGGAAGGACGCCGCAAAGAGCGCGCCAACGGTGGACACCAAGAAGGACGCCATGAAGGCCGACGAGAAGAAGGCCACTGCGAAGGCGGTCGATACCAAAGCGCCGGTCAAGGCAGAGGAACGTAAGGCAGTCGCCAAGGCCGAGGACAAGAAAGGTACGGCCAAGGACGATACGAAGAAACCGACGGCCAAGGACGTCAACAAGGACGCCAAGGCGACCAACGACGAAAAGAAGTAGTCAGAGCTGACTTCTGGGCGTCGCGGCCCCGCATCTGCGGGGCCGTGTGCTTTGGGGCACCGGCAAGGTGTCGGTCGGCTGGGTTATCATGATCAACCGCCCCGCGAGCCGTATTCATCGAGCACCGATTCAACGGGGCAGGAGCAATCGGAACCTCATCTCCAGTCGGGACGCACGCATGGACAAGTATTTGGAGGATTTCGTCGGCAACACACCACTCGTGCGCTTGAAGCGCATGAACGCCGGCGAGGGCAACGTGATTCTGGGCAAGCTCGAAGGCAACAATCCAGCGGGCTCGGTCAAGGACAGGCCGGCATTGTCGATGATACGGCGGGCGGAAGCCCGCGGCGACATCAAGCCGGGGGATACGCTGATCGAGCCCACCAGCGGCAATACCGGCATTGCGCTTGCCATGGCGGCAACCATGATGGGCTACCGCATGATCCTTGTCATGCCGGAGCATCTGAGTATCGAGCGGCGGCAGACGATGCGTGCCTACGGTGCCGACCTGATCCTTACCCCGAAGAGCGGCGGCATGGAGTCGGCGCGGGATGTCGCCGAACGCATGCGCGACGAGGGCAAAGGCATCATCCTCGATCAGTTTGCAAACGCAGACAATCCGCTCGCGCACTACGAAGGTACCGGGCCGGAAATCTGGCGGGACACCCAGGGCAAGGTCACCCATTTCGTGAGCAGTATGGGCACCACTGGCACGATCATGGGGGTATCGCGCTACCTCAAAGAGCAGAACAACTCGATCCGCGTCATCGGCGCACAGCCGACGGATGGCTCGAATATCCCGGGAATACGCAAATGGCCGGAAGCCTATCTTCCCCGTATCTATGATCAGGTTCGCGTGGACGAACTGGTCGAAGTGAGCCAGGCGGACGCCGAGGAAACCACGCGTCGCATGGCCCGGGAGGAAGGTATCTTCGCAGGCATCTCGTCGGGCGGCGCCATGTGGGTTGCGCTCCAGATTGCAGCGCAATGCCGCAATGCTGTCATCGTGAGCATCGTGTGCGATCGTGGCGACCGCTATCTGTCGACCGGCGTTTTCCCCGATTGAGCATGACAGCGGTACTCGCATTCGATATCGAAACCGTTCCCGATACCGAGGGGCTGCGGCGTTTGCATGGTCTGTCCGTATCGATTCCGGATACCGAAGTGGCTGCGATGGCATTTCAGCGTCGTCGGCAAACTGTCGGTCACGATTTTCTGCAATTGCATTTGCAGCGAGTCGTCGCGATTTCGTGCGTGCTTCGCGATCGCGACGGATTGCGCGTCTGGTCGCTGGGTGATCCCGCTGAATCCGAAGGGGGGTTGATTCAGCGTTTCTTCGACGGCATCGAGAAGTTTACGCCCCAGTTGGTTTCCTGGAACGGTGGCGGTTTTGATTTGCCGGTGCTGCACTACCGGGCGATGGTGCACGGGGTGCGCGCTCCCCGCTATTGGGAACTCGGCGATGACGACCGGGAGTTTCGCTACAACAACTACATCAGCCGCTACCATACACGTCACCTGGACTTGATGGATTTGCTTGGCATGTATCAGAGTCGCGTTCCGCTTGACGAGTTCGCGCAGTTGCTGGGCCTCCCGGGCAAGGTCGGCATGCATGGTTCGCAGGTCTGGGAGGCATTTCAAGCGGGCCAGATGGAGGCCATACGCAACTATTGCGAGGCCGATGTCGCGAACACTTATCTGGTGTTTCTGCGCTTTCAACACATGCGTGGCCATGCGTCCGATCAGGAATACGCTAGCGAGTGTGCGATGGCGCGTGCTGCGATCGAGCGCTTGCCAGGCGAGCACTGGAAGACGTTCTTGAACGGGTGGAAGGTTTGACTGCAGAAGCCGGCGCCGAGCGCGTCATCGATATCGAGTCGCTCGAACAGGAAGGTCGCGGCGTCGGACACTGGCAAGGCAAAACGATCTTCGTCGACGGGGGGTTGCCCGGCGAGCGAATCGAGTTCTCGCCCTACCGGCGCAAGCCGGCCTACGAGTTCGCCCGAGCGGGGCGCGTACTGCGCGAGAGTTCGCAGCGTGTGTCGCCGAAGTGTCCGCATTTCGGTGTGTGCGGCGGGTGCAGTCTGCAGCATTTCGAGCCGCGCGCGCAGGTTGCCGCCAAGCAGCGCATCCTGGAGGATGCCCTTTGGCATATCGGCCGGGTACGACCGGAGCACGTCCTGCCGGCGATCTACGGGCCGTCGTGGAGATACCGCAAGCGCGCGCGGTTGACCGTGCGAAATGTCGTCAAGAAAGGCGGGGTGCTCGTGGGGTTCCACGAGCGGAAGAGCAGCTACGTGGCGGACATGCTCGTCTGCCATGTACTCACAGAGAAGCTGTCGGGCCTGCTGCCTCGGTTCAGGCACCTCGTCGGGTCGCTCAGCGTTCGCGATCGTTTGCCACAAATCGAGGTCTCGAGCGGTGACGACATCGATGTTGTCGTGTTGCGCATCCTGCAGCCGCTCACGGTTGAGGACGAGTCGAAGCTGCGATCGTTCGCCGACGAGCAACGCGTGATCATCTACCTGCAGCCGGGAGGGCCGGAGACGGCTCGGCCGTTTCATCCGCTCGCTGTCCCGGAGTTGGTCTATCGACTGCCCGATTTCCGCCTGGAGCTAGCCTTCGGACCGACGGAATTCACCCAGGTGAACGCTGCGGTCAACCGGGTGCTGGTGAGTCGGGCGATCGGCCTTTTGGCCCCCAAAGCCGGCGAGCGCATCGCGGACATGTTCTGCGGAATCGGTAATTTCTCCCTGGCGATTGCACGAAGGGGGGCTGCGGTCATCGGGTTTGAAGGCAGCCAGTCGTTGGTCGAGCGCGCCGCCGGCAATGCTGCCCGAAACGGATTGACCGAGTGCAGTCGGTTCGTCAAGGCGGATCTCTTCAAGCAGATCGAGCAAGTGCTCGTCGCGGAAGGGCCTTTCGATCGAATGCTTATCGATCCACCGCGCGACGGGGCAATCGAGCTGGTTACGGCGCTTCGCGAGCCGTTGCCTGTGCGCATCGTATACGTCTCATGCAATCCCGCAACGCTGGCGCGCGACGCGGAGGTACTCGTTCAGGTTCACGGGTATCGTATGGCTGCGGCCGGCGTGGTCAACATGTTCCCGCATACTTCGCACGTCGAATCGTTGGCCGTGTTCGACCGCTGCTGACGCGCAAAAAAAAAGGGAGGACGCTTTGCGTCCTCCCTTCGGTCTACGGGTGTCGTGCGGTCGCTCGGTACGCTTTACGCCTAATCTCGTTGTCCGGTGAAGGCCATGAGCAACTGGAGAAGGCTGGAGAACAGGTTGTAGATGCTCATGTAAAGCGTCAGCGTGGCGGAGACATAATTGGTTTCGCCACCCCGGACGATCTGGTTCACCTGAAACAGGATGAGCATCGAGGAGAACAGGACGAAAGCGCCGCAAATCGTCAGGTGCATGACCGGGCTGGCAAAGAAGATGTTGGCAACGACGGCGAGCATGATGACGATCGCACCGACCATCAGGAAGCTCGCCATCCCGCTAAAGTCCTTCTTGGCATTGGCGCCGATGCCGGCCATGGCGAAGAATACGATCGCCGTACCGCCTGCGGCCATGGCGACGAGCTGTCCTCCATTTTTCATGCCGAGTGCAACCTGGAGGAGGGGGCCGAGAATGACACCCAGGAACAGCGTCAACCCGAGGAGCAAGGCGACGCCGAGGCCGTTGTCCCGGTTCTTCTCGATGGCGAAGAACATCCCGTAGACGATTGCAAGGATCGCGAGCGATCCGACGATCGGGTTGGCCCGAAGGAGGCCAAAGTTGAGATTCATGCCGATCAAGGCACCGATGCCGGTCGGAACGAAAGACAAGGCAAGCAGGAGATAGGTGTTTCGAAGAACCTTCTGCTGAGCCGATACCCCGGCACTGACCGAGGAGGGAGAATAACCGTCTGAACCGGGCTGCATGTTTGTTTGCATAGGGCCTCCACGTTATCGATTGAGTAGCCTCACGGCCTAGGCCGGAGGCTAGCAAGCCTCGATGCAAGATGCAATGAGTTGGCCACAGGCAGGCTTCGACGTTAAGATCCGGCCCGTTGGAGCAGATTTCAAGGTCTTGCGCCCCAGGCAAGACAGTTCGACGGATTGGTTTCAGGCACCACTTTGGAGAGATGGCAGAGCGGTTGAATGCACCGGTCTTGGCGGACGGTGGAGAAGTCCGCTGGCGTAGACTCATCTCGTGGCAACGGAGCGAGGTGATGTCGAAGCCAAAACCGGAACGGTTTGAAAGACCGGTGCCAGGTACGGTCTTGGAGAGATGGCAGAGCGGTTGAATGCACCGGTCTTGAAAACCGGCAGGGGCGCAAGCTCCTCGTGGGTTCGAATCCCACTCTCTCCGCCACAGTAAACAACGCCCCGAAAGGGGCGCTCGTGTTTGTGGCGACGGGGCGGGACGAGTACCCACGAGCTGGTGCGTGGGTGATGGATGACACTGAAGCATTGTCTTTCGTAATCGCCTTTGTTCCCATTTTGAATGGCTAGGCGAAACCGAAGGGGCGTGGCGCTAGTGTCCTGTGTCGGAAATCCTCGCCAGGTATCCAGCCTGGCTCTGGTTTCCTTCGCGTCTGGCACCGATTTCGACGCTTTTGCCATGCGTAGTGCGAGTGGCAGTGATCCGCACTTATGCTACGAATCGCTGACACAGGGCACCAGACGGGTACGAT
>JBIKKL010000326.1:0-5711 GCA_044360365.1 Burkholderiales bacterium
GGACGACGAAGCGAACGTGATCGGCGGCAGTGCCTGGGAGGGGTTTCGCGCCGTGTTTCGTTCGCCGTTCCTGCTGGGGATTTGCGGCTACGTGCTGATCCTGGCCGTGATGTCGACATTCATCTATTTCACGCGGCTGCAGATGGTCGCCGCACTGGGGACCAATCTCGACATGCGCACGGCGAAGTTCGCGCAGATCGACATGATCACGCAGATCGCCACGCTCGTGCTCCAGGCACTCATAACCGGTCATCTGATGAAGCGGCTCGGCATCGCACTCACGCTCGCGCTGTTGCCGCTGACGACGCTGCTCGGTTTCGTCGGCCTCGTGATGGTGGGCTCGCTGGCTGCGCTCATCGCGTTCGAAGCTGCATTCAAGGCGGTGCAACGCGGCGTGATGCGTCCTGCGCGCGAAACGCTCTTCACCACCGTATCGCGATCCGATCGCTACAAGGCCAAGGCATTCATCGATACCTTCGTCTACCGCACCGGTGATGTGGTCGGTGCCCAGACCGAAGGAATGCTCGGCAAACTCGGCATGGGACTCGCGGCGCTTGCTGCGTTCGCGATACCGCTTGCCATCGTCTGGACGGCGTTGGGGTGGTGGCTCGGCGCAAGTCATCGCCAGACGCAGCCCGCCGCCGTTCCCATCATCGAAGAAGGAGCAAAAGCTTGACGACACGACGCGGATTTCTGCAGAGCTCGGTCGCCGCTGCGGGGCTGCTGGCGATGACGCGCGGGAGTGCGTTCGCCGCCGATGGCGGTCTCATCACGCGGGCGATCCCGAAGAGCGGCGAACGCCTGCCGATCGTCGGCCTGGGCAGTTCGGCCACGTTTGCCCAGGTCGCGCGCAGCGAAGACGTCGCGGCCCTGAAGGCGGTGTTCGAAACCCTGGTGAAGCTGGGCGGACGCGTGTTCGACACGGCCCCGCAGTATGGCGCTTCCGAAGAAGTGGCCGGTCGTCTCGTGCAGGAACTCGGCCTGGGCAAACAGCTCTTCTGGGCGACGAAGCTCAACGTGGCGCCCAAAGGCGGCTCGGCCGATCCGGCGCTCGCGCGCAAGCAGCTTGAAACCTCGTTCGCCCGCATCGGCAAGCCGGTCATCGATCTCGTCCAGGTGCACAACATGGGAGACATCAAGACGCAGTTGCCGATCCTGCGCGAGTACAAGGAGAAGGGTCGCATCCGCTATATCGGTGTGACCACGACCTTCGAGAATCAGTACGCGCAGCTGATCGACGCGATGCGCACGGAGATCGTCGATTTCATCGGCACCGACTATGCCATCGACAATCGCGATGCCGAGCAGACCTTCCTCCCGCTTGCACAGGAGAAGGGCATTGCGGTGCTGGTTTACGCGCCGTTCGGACGTACCCGCTTGTGGCGCCGTGTCGCCGGCCAAACTTTGCCGGACTGGGCAGCAGAGTTTGGTGCCGCCACCTGGGCACAGTTCTTTCTGAAGTTCGTGGCGAGCCACCCGAGCGTCACATGCATCACGCCTGCGACGAGTCGGGACAAGAACATGGTCGACAACATGGGCGGCGCGCTCGGCAAGCTGCCCGATGCGGCATTGAAGAAGCGCATGATCGATCTGATCGATGCGCTGCCGTCGGCGTGATGCACCGTTGTTCGAATTATTGACACAGGAGGTCGTCGTGAACCGGAACCGTCGTGATTGGTTGAAGTACATGGCTGTCATGGGTGCAGGCGCGGGCCTGGGCACGTTCGGAGGGCTGGCGCGCGCTGCGGGCACCTCGCCCGGGCCGATGAAGATCGGCCTCATCGGTACGGGCCGCGTGGGCGGCGCGCTCGCGACGGTGTGGGCCAAGGCCGGTCACGAACTCATGCTCTCGTCGCGCAATCTCGATGACGACAAGGCACTGGCGGCCAAGCTCGGCCCGAATGTGCGTGCGGGAACAACGCGCGATGCAGCGGGCTTCGGCGATGTCGTGCTCATCTCCGTGCCCTACGGTGCGCTGCCCGAAATCGGCAAGGCGGTGGGCGATCTGCTCAAGGGCAAGATCGTGATCGACACGTGCAATCCTTTCGTCAATCGCGACGGCGAAATCGCCACCTGGGCGCGCGAGAAGGGCGCCGGGCTCGCATCCGCGGAATTGCTCCCCGGCGCGCGCATTGTGCGTGCCTTCAACGCGATCGGCTTTGCGCGGATGGGTGCGGCGCACGAGCAGCCCGGAAAGATCGGCATGCCGATCGCAGGCGACGACAAGCAGGCGATAGACACGGCGTCGCGGCTGGTGCGCGATATCGGCTACGAGCCCGTGCTCGTCGGCGGGCTGGCGATGGGGCGCTATCTCATGCCCGGGACGCCGCTTGCCGGCGAACGCACGCCTGACGAGATCCGCCAGGTGGCCGCGACGCTGAAGTAAAGGTTCGCCCGCTTTCACGCAGAGTCTGCGCATACCCTGCAGGCGCGAAGCTCGGTCAGATCTCTTCGTAGTCCTCGCGGCTGATCTTTTCCAGATTCATGCCTTCGATGCGAATGAGGTGCGCCGAACTCTCACGCCGCAGCCCATGCACCTTGCCGATCTCGTACAAATGCGCTGTACCCGGGGTCAGCGTGTAGGTGTCCAGACGTCGGGCCCTGCCGCGCTTTCCCTCGGCGGGCGGCTCGACCAGTTCGAAATCGCTCATGATGGTTTCGCCGCGGCCTTGACCGTAGATGGCCCAGGTCGGTCCGTGGCCATGGGGTTGGCGCACCTTCGTCCCTTTAAAATGATGTGCACAGATGCAAAAGCCCAGCTCGGGGTCTTCGTGCAGGATCTTGCGGTCCGGATTGCTGTCGACGAGATAGGTGGCGACGAACTCCGGATCTCGCAACGTCTCGGCGAGAATGTCGCGCACTTCCTCGCGACCAGCCGGCCCCGGTTTGGATTTCAGCGCTTCCCGGCATTGCGATGCGAGTTGCTCGATTGATTTCACGGTTCTCTCCTCTGGATTCGTCGTGCGGGAATGTCCTGTGTGCCGACTCTGGTCACGACGGCGACGCTGTCAGACAGATCGATGCCGCGAACGGTAATCGATGCGCCGACATCTCGCAATCGCTGCATGGAGTCAGCGCGAAGACGTGCTTGTGATGTGCGCGAGCCGCTCGCTCAGGGTGGCTGCAGAACGCTCTCCGATACGGCGACTCACGAGTTGGCCCCGCGAATCGAAGAACAAGGTGGTGGGGTAGCCCTGTTGCTTGAACGCTGCGCTCGCGCGGCGCGCTTCGTCGATCAGCACGTTCCGGAGTGCGAGACCTTGTACGTCGATCCATCTTGCCACGAGGGATGCAGGCTCCCCTTGGTTGAGAAAGACGAAGTGCACATCCTGGCGATCGATCTGAGCTTGCTGCAGCACCGGCATCTCCCGCACACACGGCGGACACCACGTCGCCCACAGATTCACGACCGTCGGTTTGCCGACGAATGAGGCCAGCCGCACCTCCTTGCCCTCAACGGACGTGAAGGCAAGGTCAGGCAACGGTTGCCCGTCATGCGGCCGGAATGTCAGGTACCCCGTTCCCGCGACGAAGACGATCGTGCCGGCGACCAGCGACCAGCGCATCGGCTTCGCAAGCGCCGGGCTCGAACGCCAGCGGTAGAGGGCGTAGAGCCAAACCGTCGCCAGCCCAACCCCCGCGTTCCATCCGCCATCGCGGATATCGAGGATGGCAAGCGGTGAGGCAAAGTAAAGCGATCGGTATTCGAAGACGAAGGCGATGCGTGCGCCGACGAGTCCGACGAACAATGCGTACCACAGGGCGCTTTCGACGTCGCCGCTCGCCTTTGTGCCGATACGCTTGCCGACCAGCAGCATGCAGCCGACCGCGGCCAGCACGACGAGCAGTTCGAGCGGCAGCAGCAGCGGACCAAGCTTCAAGGCGTCACCCATACACGGAGAATAACTGTGCCTGGCACAGTTTTCATTGAAGTTTGCTGCGGACGAAAAGGGTGGAGATCCCGAGGGTGACAAGGGCCGTCACGGCCATGGGCCAGGCATGCCGGAACACCTCGTCGGGCGGCATGGCCTTGAGAAAGCTGCCCTGCAAAATGATCAGAAAGTGTTTGAGTGGGATTGCCTCGGCGGCGAGTTGCAGAACTTCCGGCATGTTCTCGACCGGGGTGGCGAAGCCCGACATGAGCACCGCCGGCACCGCAACGGTGAACGTCCCGAGAATCGCCTGCTGCTGAGTGGAGCACAGCGAGGAAATCGTGAGCCCGATGCCGACGACCGACAGGATGAACAGGGTAAGGCATGCGAAGAGCAGTGTGAACGAGCCGGTGAACGGAATGCCGAACGCGAATATCGCGGCGCCGATCATGATGCTCGCAAGCGCCGTGCCGATGACGAAGGCGGGCACTGCCTTGGCGACGATGATTTCCATCGGCGTGCAGGGCGAGACCAGCAGCTGGTCGAAGGTGCCGAGTTCGCGTTCCCGGGCGATGGAAAGCGACGTCACGAGCAGCGCGATGAACATCACCAGCGTCCCCGCGAGGCTGGGGACCACGAACCATCGATAGATGAGGTTCGGATTGAACCAGTGTCGAACCGCCGCGGTGTCGACCAGGTCACGTTGGTTCATGGTTGCATCGACGCGCGCGGCCATCGCATTGAGGTAACCGAGCGTCACCTGGGCGGCGTTCGCGCGTCGACCGTCGAGCAGCACCTGCGCGCCCGCCGTGCGCCCGGCGAGACGATCGCGCGTGAAGCTCTCCGGGATCACGATGCCGGCAATGATCTGTTGCCGGTCGATCATCTCCCGGATATCGGTCTCGCTGACGGCGACGCGGATCGTCCGCACCAGGCTCGACGCCGAGAGTTGTTGGATCAGCTCTCGTCCGCTCCCGCCGGCATCGCGGTCGTACACGGCGATGTCGATCGATCGAACTTCCAGCGTCGCCGCGAATGCGAAGATCAGCAACTGCACGAGCGGCGGACCGATCAGCACGAAGCGGCTCTTGGGATCGCGCAGGACGCTGAGCAGTTCCTTGAAGATTTGCGCCAGCAGGCGCGCCACGATCGCGCGCATCATGCTTCCAGGCTCTTGCGCGTCTTGAAGCGCGCGACGCCGAAGAACACCAGCCCGATGAGCAGCATCGCGCCGAGTTGCTCGATCAGCAAAGGCCACACATCGCCGGCGAGGAAGATGGTCTGCAGGGATGTATTGAAATAGCGCGCCGGCACGGCATAGGTCAGCAGCTGAATCATCTGCGGCATCGAGGCGATTTCGAAGAGAAAGCCCGAGAGCAGCAGGGACGGCAGAAACGCCGTCAGCAGGGCCATCTGGGCCGCTACGAACTGGTTCTTGCTCACGGCGGAGATGAGCAGGCCCTGGCCCAGCGCAGGGACGAGAAAGGCCGCAGTCGCGACGAGCAGCGCGAACCACGAACCTCGCAACGGCACGCCGAACAAGGTGATGGCGATCGTTGTTCCAACGAGTGTGGCGGCAAGTCCGAGTACGAAATAGGGCAGCAGCTTGCCCACGAGCAGATCGCCTATGCCGATCGGCGTCGACAGCAAGCCTTCCATCGTGCCGCGCTCCCACTCGCGCGCGACCACGAGCGCGGTGAGCAGGGTGCCGATCATCGTCATGATGATCGCCAGCGCGCCGGGAATCAGCGCCCGCCGACTTTCGATCTCCGGATTGAACCAGAAGCGCGGCACCAGCGTGATCCTGGGACCCTCGCTACCCATGTTTCGATCTGCGAG
>JBIKKL010000013.1:0-21392 GCA_044360365.1 Burkholderiales bacterium
TAGCGGCTTCCAGCGATCACATGGGCATGCAGGGCCTCATTATCGACACAAAGGCAGCCAATGTGCATGTATTCGATTCCGCGTCGCGCCTACTCGCGTCGATCCCAGTGTTGCTCGGCTCCGCTCGCGGCGATGATTCGGTGCCGGACATAGGCTCGCGGCCGATCGCCGACGTGCAGCCCGAGGAACGCAAAACCCCATCGGGACGATTCATCGCAGAACAAGGTCGAAATCTAAACGGCGAGGACGTGCTCTGGGTGGACTACGATAACGCGGTCTCCATGCATCGCGTGCGTGCCTCCAATCCGTTAAAACCCCGGCTCGAGCGGTTCGCGACGCCCGCGATCGCGGACGACCGTATTTCCTACGGCTGCATCAACGTCCCCATACCATTCTGGGAAACCCACATTCGCCCTATCTTTGCGAATCACCGAGCTGTGGTTTACGTGCTACCCGAGGTCAAGACCGTGCAGCAGGTCTTCGCCGGCTCAGCCGGGTAGCGTCTCTGGCAACGAGGAAGGATCGTCGGCATGCTCTTCCTCGCTGGCCAGGATGTCTTCGAGCATGCGGCGTGTCGTCGGGTCCTCATCAGCGAGGTAGCTGACCATTTCGCGATAGCTCTCGATGGCGATCCGTTCGGTAATCAGATCCTCCTGGATCATATCTTCGAGGGGCGTACCCTCGACATACTCGGCGTGGCTGCGTGCAGCCACGCCGTCGGGTGAGAAGTCTGGTTGGCCGCGCAGCTGAACGATGCGCTCGGCGATACGATCGGCGTTCAGCATCTTTAGCACCGCCTCGCGGTCGGCTCCATAGCCGGACGTGACTGCGCCTTCTTCAATATGCTGGCGGGCACGCTTACGTAGGGTGTTGATATCGGTCAGAGCTGTGCCGGTCATGGACGGAGCATTCGGTGCGATTGTTGTCATTACGTATCCTCACGTTGATGCGACGGGCAGGTTGGAGCGTGCCGACGCCGAATCTAGGCGGGTTGTACGGGGTGCTCTTTGGACGGTGCCGGCGGTGCCGGTTGCCCCCCTTCGCCTTCCCACGTACTCAGGTCCTCGCGCAGTTGCAGCGCGCTGCGGCGCCGGGCGCGATCACGGACGACATAGGCCGATGCGGCGACTGCGCAGCCGGTCAGGGCTGCTGCGAGAATGGAGAATCTGTTGATCAACATGATTGCCTCTTGGTTTGGGTGAACGCGCCGCATCGGCAAGCAGGGAATGGCGCTCGCCCGCGTCGTCTGGTCCGGCGCGACACAAGCACTATACGGCGTACCTGCTTGCGATTCGGTGCGCTAGAACGCTTTGAGCGCGTCCGAAGCCATCCTAATCACGATGCGTAGCGTTGCCGCGACTACGTCGGGATTCGAGATGCGTATCGGGCAACGCCCAGTCGCCCATTCTTGGCCGCGTACATCGCAACATCGGCGCATTTCAGCAAGTCCGCCGCTGACTTCGCGTCATCGGGATAGACGGCAATGCCAATGCTCGTCCCAACGGTAAGCCGGATCCCGTCGACGGGGATCGGCTGCGCGATGCCCGCAGAGAGCTTGGTTGCGAGCGTAATGGCGGAGGCGTCGTCCCGGACCTCGAGCATCAAGACCAGGAACTCATCGCCTCCGCGTCGGCCAACGCTGTCGCCGCCACGCACCGAATCGGAGAGGCGGTTTGCCACTTCCTGCAACACGCGGTCGCCGATGTCGTGTCCGTGCGTATCGTTGATCTGCTTGAATCCATCGAGATCGAGGAACATTACGGCCAGCCGCCACTGGTGGCGACGGGCCTGTTCGAGGGCGTTTTCGAGGCGGTCGCCGAACAGCGTGACGTTCGGGAGCGCCGTCAAGGCATCGTGAAGCGCGCGGTGCCTGGCGGACTCTTCTGCGGCCATACTCTTCGACAACGCCGAGGAGCTTTGCGATAGCGCTGACTCGCTCTGCAGGACGCGCTGCTCCAACGAGTCGCGCTCGGCGACCTCTTCGGCCAGCGCGTCGTTGACGGCGACCAATTCCTCGGCGGCTTCCTGCACCTTCACTTCGACCGCTTCGCTCTTGCCGAGGGCGTGTCGCACTTGCACCAGCGGAGCGCCTTTCGCCACGTCCTCCTTGAGCACCGCGTTTACGTCGGACAGTTCCAGGGCTGCCTCCTCCATCTTCTCCTTCACCTTCTCGCTCTGGCCGAGCGCCCGCTGCAACGGCGCGGCGTTGGCGGTGTTCGTTTCGGTCGGAGGTGTTCCCCTATCGGTCGTCATGCGTGCCGTCTCCACGGTCCAGGTATAGGTCACTTGCAAGAGCCTCGCGGAAGATTCTTCTGCCGCGATGACGGATAAGGCACGCGCACGGCGTTTCGCATCGAACGCGATCGTGATCGCGATGTGCCACCGCACACGTCAACTCACCAATATAGGGGAAGCGACAAGCGTGGTATGTACGTGGGCACACGCAGGGCGAGTCCCGGAGATTCATGCATGCTCGATTGCCGGGTGCAATGGACTAGCACGCGGGGTGTGGGCAGACGCACAGATCCGAACCGCGGCGCGGTCCATACTCGCTCCTTGCGATCACGGTCGTCGCTGCCACGGGTACCGCGGGCGAGGCCGATAAACGGAAGGGGCAGATCAAAGATGAAACTCGGCGACCAGCAAGCCAGCGGTAACGTGGAGGACCGGCGGGGTAGGCGCATCGTCGGAGGTGGGCTCGGCGTCGGTGGAATCGTGATCGCCGTCATCGCCTACTTTCTCGGTTTTGATCCAGCCACAGTGACGAATGTGGTCGAGCAGATCGCGCCCAACCAGGAAACCCGCGAGGCCCCGAAGGGTGCTCCCGCGGACGAAATGGGGCAGTTCGTCTCAAAGGTCCTCGGAAGTACCGAGAATGTTTTGGGCCAGATCTTCCAGCAGTCGAACTCCCAATACCGTCCCCCGACACTGGTCCTCTATGACGGGCAAGTGAGTTCGGCTTGTGGCACGGGGCAATCTGCCATGGGCCCCTTCTACTGTCCTGGCGACCAAAAGCTCTACATCGACCTCGCGTTCTTCCGCGACCTGCAAACGCGCTTCCGTGCTCCGGGTGATTTCGCGCAGGCCTACGTGATCGCCCACGAGGTGGGCCATCACGTACAGAACCTTACCGGCAGCCTCAAGAAGATGGAGGCGGCGCGCGATCGCTCCCAGGCCGAAAGCAACCAGACTTCGGTGCGCATGGAGTTGCAGGCCGACTGCTATGCGGGTGTGTGGGGACACCACGCGAGGACCATGAGTCAGCTGGAATCCGGCGACATTGCCGAGGCCCTCAATGCCGCAACGGCGATCGGAGACGACCGCTTGCAGAAGCAGACACAGGGCCGCATCGTGCCCGAGTCGTTCACGCACGGCTCATCGGAGCAGCGCGTGCGCTGGTTCAAGCGTGGCATGGACTCGGGACGGCCGAAGGATTGCGACACGTTCTCGGCGAACCCGCTTTGATGGCGGCTCTGTTGCTGCGCGACGAATGTTGACCCGGCGGTAATTTCATCGGACTTACAACGTGTCGAGTCACCCAGTGCCCGCCAGAGTTCCGCGACTTCGTCCAGACGCAGGACCACGTTGCGTCGGACCGGCCGCGCATCGATGCCGGCGCGCGTCAACACATCGATGCAGGAAGCATCTATCCACTCGCGCGCAGCGGCGAATCGCCACAGGCGCTTGGCCTGGACGAGCACTTCGCCGGCGAGATGTTTCGCCGTTCGACCCTTGATCTGCCCTTCCGCGATTCGCTCCAGGGCATCGATGACGTCCTTGCGCTTCAGGTCGCGCAGTTTGCAATTACCAATCTCGTACGCCAATCGATCGAGGCGATGGCGCATCGCCGGACCGCCCTTCTTTCCCGCAAGATGCTTGGCGGCGAAGTGCTCCACCACTTCGCGTACCGTCGGCTGTGCCGCTTCTCGGGCCGCTGCATCGCGCTGCGCTTCCTCTGCGATACGCAGGGCCGCAAGGCACGCCTCGCGTTCTGCCATGAGATCTCGGCCAGCATGACGATCGGCTTTCCACTGGCCCGCAATGGCGCGAGCTTGGGCGAGGGTCAGACGGCCGTTGTCGAGCCCACTCGATATACTTTCGCCGGCCGCGCCCTGCTTATCGAGTATGCCGATCGTGAAACGTCGTCTCGTGCCCTCGAATAGATACTCGATCACCCAGGTTCGCGTACCGTTGCCGCGGATGCGAAGCGACAATCCGTCGCCATCGCCAAGGAAGACGTCTCGGTCGCTGCGTTCCGGCTTGGCGTTGAAGCAGGTTGCTGCTGACTGAGCGCTTGCCCCTGGGTCACCTTTGGCAGACAAAATCCTGGCGGGAAGTTTGGCGGGGACCTTTCAGGTGGAATTCACCGGTTTGGCAGGGACTTCACAAGACAAGCAAACTTCAGGCAATTCCCGTAATATGTTGAATACATGAACTTCTTCGGAACTCCCCGGAATCTACTGGAACACCTATGCGTTATTGGCTGATGAAATCCGAACCCGACGTCTACAGCATCGATCACCTCGCCCGCGACAAGAGCACCAACTGGAACGGCGTGCGCAACTATCAGGCGCGCAACTTCATGCGCGACCAGATGCAGATCGGCGACAAGGTACTCTTCTACCACTCGAACTGCGAAGAACCCGGCATCGTCGGCATCGCGGAAGTATCGAAGCTCGCGTATCCGGATCCGAGCCAGTTCGACAAGAAGTCGAAGTACTACGACGAGAAGTCCACGCAGGACGATCCGCGCTGGCTCAACGTCGACATTCGCTTCGTGAAGAAGATTCGTCCCGTGACGCTTGCTGCCATGCGTGACCACAAGCCGCTCGCGACCATGCGCATTCTCCAGCGGGGCAACCGGCTGTCCATCACGCCGGTCGACCCGAGAGAATGGAAGGAAGTCATGGCGATGGCGGACGAATAAGCCTTTGCTCGATCAAGTTCCTACGATCTCCCCGCCGAAGCATTCGCGTCGATCGCCATGACGAACGCGAATGCTTCAGCGACGACCGCAACACTGCGCCGCTACAGCCCCAGCCGCGCCTTGATGCGCTGGGCAGCTTCGATCTCCTGCGTAAGAAGAGCATTCGCAGGTGCCGGTCCGAGATAACCGTCGATCTGTGCAGTATCCGAGAGATATTTCTTCCACTCCTCCGATTTGTGCGCTTTCTCGATGGCCGTCGAAAGCTTGTCCATCACGGGCTTCGGCATGCCGCTCTTCGTCACGATGCCGCGCCAGTTGTAGCGCACGAGGTCGTAGCCGCTCTCCCGATACGTCGGAATGGTCGGAAAATCCGCCAGCCTCTGCTCGGAGGAAACGGCGAGCAGGCGAATGCGCCCCGATTCCACGAACGGCTTGGCGTTGCCTGGATTCGTATGCGCCGCATCGATCTCGCCGCCTGCTATCGCGGTAAGCACCTGCCCGCCGCCCTTGTAGGCCACCCACTCGGCCTTGATGCCGGCGGCTTCGGCGAACAGTTCGAAGGCGACTCGGTGGCTGCTCATCGCCAGTGGGCCACCGAGATTGATATAGCCAGGCTTTTGCTTGGCCATGGCAACGAACTGCTTGATGCTCTTGAAGGGCGTGGAGGTATGCACCACGATCGCAAACGGGTCGATCTGAGAGCGTGCAACCATCTGCAGATCCTGCGGCTTGAAATTCGCATTCTTCTCGCCGAAGAGCGTCGCGAGCGTCACGGTGGTCGCCGCGATCACATAGCCGTCGGCAGGCGCACGCACCATGGCGTTGATCATCGGGATGCCCGAGCCTCCCGGTCGATTGTCGACGATGACGTTCTGCCCGAGATCTGGCGCGATTAGACGCGCCAGGATGCGCGCGTAAATATCCACGGGTGATCCTGCCGAGGTAAATACCTGCAGCACGACAGGCTTCGTCGGATAGCTGGTCTGTGCGAATACGGCCCCCGACAAGGCCAAGCCCGTCGCAACACTCAACGACATAAAATCCCTGCGCTTCACGTTTGGCATTCCTTGTTTCATTCGCCCGTAACGGGCACAGCAATCGGACCGCACCGTTCGCCGCGATTGCCTCCGGAGCAACCGTGCCGAAGGCCCACTGCGCTCGATTCCGAGTAGTCCGCGCGTTACGGACTCACCCTTCTTGCAACCCCGACGCATCGTTGACGTTTACCCCAACCGACCAGGCTGGGCGACAGCCTCGATAGTCGTGGTATGTTTAATTTAGCAGGAAACGTGCCGAGACAGATCTCCCCGCACCATAGCGCGTCGATCGCGTACGCTTCGGCACGTTGCGAGATTCACGACCGAACCCATCAAGGAGTGACCAACCATGGATGCAATTGGCAAGGCCCCAATGAGCGAAGTACAAGTGCCTGCAGAGCGAATCTGTCTCGTGAAGCCGGCGCAAGCGAGCCCGGAGGTTGCCGCGATCTTCGAGGACATCAAGGCGACCAAAGGCGCCAAGTTTCTGACCCCGACCTGGGGCTTCTTTGCGCACGATCCGGAACTCCTCACCCACTGGTGGGGGCTACAGAAGCGCCTGCAGAAGATCGCCGGCGAGGTGCCGAAGAAGATCATGTTCGGTATCACGTTCGTCTGTGCCACCGAAGTGGGTTGTCCGCGATGCATCAACAACGCCCAGGTGCACTTGCAGGAGCAGTTCGATCTCACCGACGAAGAGATTCTCGAATTGAGCGATTTCGAGAACTCGAAGGTCATCCCCGAGAAAGAGAAGGCGGTGTACCGCTTCTGCCAGAAGATGGCGTTCGACAAGCCGACCACCGAGGCCGACTTCGCGGCGCTTCGGGCCGCGGGCTACAGCGATCGGGCGATCGTGGAGATGATCTCCATCACGATACTCGAAGCCGGATTTATTCGTCGTGCACGTGCCGTCGCGCCGTTCGAAGATGGCGCACTATGGCCGAAGGAGAATCTCCCGAGTTCAACCTACGCAAGCAACGTCGACTCGAAAAACAAGCCCTGAGCTACAGAAAGCGCGGAGTACACCATGACCGAATTCGATCCCAGGACGACCAGTGAAGCCGCAAAGCAGGCCATGGTCGAAGTGAAATCCATCCTCGCCGAGCACGGACTCAATCACGGAGCGCTGGCGATGATGAAGGATGTCCTTGCCCGCCTGTCCGAGCGCTCGGAACTCTTTCCCCCGTCGGTCTTCAAGCCGATGGAGAACGGACAACACACCAACGTGCTCTACTGCCTCGCCGAAGATTCGGATGGCACGCACGCGCTGTATCTTTCATCCGAGCGGCACGAGCACGACCGCAGCACGCTGCCGCACAATCACCTGACGTGGGCCGTCATCGTCGGCGTCGAAGGCAAGGAACTCAACAGGCTATATCGCCGCGTCGACGACGGCAGCATGCCAGGACGCGGCAACGTGGAGGTAGTCGGGGAGATCGAACTTTCCCGCGGACAAGGCCTGTATCTGATGCCCGAAGAGATCCACAGCGTTCATGCGAAGGGTGGCAGCACCATGCTGTCGATGCACGTCTACGGGCTATCCATGCCGCGCCAGACGGAGCGGATCGAGTTCGTTCCGGACGGCACCACCCGCAACCGCACGCCGAATCCGAACATCCGTCCCATTCCGGGCCTCGCCTGACGACATCGTGAAACGCGGACGAACGCATCCACCGTGCGCCGTCCGCGTCTCAAATACAAGTCGTCTCGGGTCGACATGCGTCGTACCCTGATACGGTGCACGGCAGCCGTCCTGGTGCGCCGATCGAGGGCATGGCTACACGCGCCCGACGACGTCTTGGCTAGCCGCGGAACGTCGTCTTCCTAGGCGGTGCGTCCAGACTGCACGACTGGCCAGCTCCTTGCTGTATTGCTCTCCCGATGCGACGGGAGCAGGCACCGACTTCAATACAAGTCGATACCAATCTCCGGCGCGTCACCCACTCAAGCTCGGGAGCGCGACATGAATCGCAGCCTGCTACTGTCCGCCGGCATCGGCCTGACGATCGCAATGCCGGCATGGACGCAGACGTTTCCTGCAAAGCCGATTCGCATCGTAGTCGCCTACGCCGCGGGAGGCCCCAACGATCTGATGGCTCGCAGCATCGCTCCGACACTCTCCGCGAGACTCGGCCAGAACGTCATCGTCGACAATCGCCCGGGGGCCGGGAGCAACATCGGATCCGCATACGTCGCGAAGTCAGCCAGAGACGGCCACACGCTGCTGCTCGGCTCGCCGGCCAATGCGATCAACCCCGCGCTCTATGCCAGCATGCCCTACGATCCGCTCAAGGAACTGGCGCCCGTCACGCTGCTCGCCGTCAATCCATACCTTCTGGTCGCTCATCCCTCGTTGCCGGTGAGGTCGGTGCGGGAACTCATCGCGTTGGCGAAGTCCCGTCCTGGCGAAGTGACCTTCGCATCTTCCGGTGCGGGCGGCGCAAGTCACCTCACGGGCGAACTCCTGAAGGTCACGGCGAAGATCGACATTCTTCACGTTCCCTACAAGGGTGGCGGGCCTGCGCTGGTCGATCTCGCCGGCGGTCGCGTCAGCATCATGTTCGACAACATGATCACGGCCGTGCCGTATGTGAAGTCCGGTCGACTGCGCGCCCTCGGCGTCACGAGTCTCACGCGCAGCGAGGTCGTACCGGACGTCCCGACCGTCCACGAGTCCGCACTTCCCAAATTCGAATCGCTCGGCTGGTTCGGGATCTTCGCACCGGCGGGCACGCCGCCCGAGACGGTCACTTCACTCAACCAGGCCCTGGTCGCCATCGTCCGCGAAGCGCAATTCGTGGAGCGCCTGCGCACTCAAGGGGCAACCGTCGTTGGCAGTTCACCGGCGGAGTTCGATCGCTTCTTTCGTGCCGATGCCGCGAAGTGGGCCCCTGTGGTGCAGGCCTCCGGTGCGCGTGCCGACTGATCGGGTTCGCGCCTGACACACATCTCCCCAGAGATACGCTCATGACCGATACCACCGCGCTGCTGCAAACCATCGACGAAATGAAGGACGAGATCGTCGGCACGTTGCAAAGTCTCGTCCGCATCCCCAGCATCACCGGCGACGAAGCGAAGATCGGCGCATTCGTCGCCGACATCTGCCGCGCCATGGAGTTGGAGGTCGAAGTCCTCGAATCCGCACCGGGGCGCCCGAACGTCGTCGCCACCTGGGACAGCGGCTTGCCTGGTCCGTCGCTGCTTCTCAACGATCATCTGGACATGATTCCGCCCGGGCCGCTCGAGTACTGGACGCATCCCCCCTTCGCTGCGGAGATCGCCGATGGGCGCGTCTACGGTCGCGGCACGATCGATACGAAGTCCGGCGTCACCACGCTCCTCATGGCCGTGACGGCGATGCGGCGCCTGCAGATCCCGATCCGCGGCAAGATTACCCTGCTCTTCGTCTGCGACGAGGAAGTCGGCGGCGCGATGGGCATCCAGTGGTTCGCGCAGACGGGGCGGCTGAAGGCCGATCTCGCCGTCGTCGCCGAGCCGACCACCATGCAGATCGAGCGGGCCACCAAGGGCCGCATGAACATCGGCATCACGACACGCGGCATCGCCACGCATGGCGCTCGTCCGTGGCTTGGCCACAACGCGATCGAAGACATGGCCAAGATCGTCCTCGCGCTTGCCGAGTTGGGTGAACGGATCAAGTCGAAGACGCATCCTCTCCTGGGCCATGGTTCTCTCAGCACAGGCATCATCCAGGGCGGCACGGTGCCCAACATGGTGCCGAACAAGTGCCGCATCGAAGTCGACCGACGCCTCATCCCGGGCGATACGCAGGAAAGCGTCCTTGCCGAATTTCAGGCAGTGCTGGATCGCATCGCCGCCGAGACGCCGGGCTTCGATGCAAGCATGGAACAGTTGCTTTGGTGGCCGGGCTATCTCGTCGAGGAAGACGAGCCGATCGTGCGAATCGCCGTCACTGCATTCGAAAAGGTCATGGGCTACCGGCCTGCGATCACCGGCAAGGATGCAGGAACGGATGCTTCATGGATCAATGCCCTCGCCGGCATCCCGGTGGTGATGTTCAGTCCGGGCAACGGCAAGAACGCGATGAACGCCGACGAGAACGTCGTCATCGAGGATCTCGTGAACGCGACGAAGGTGATTGCGCAGATCGCCTGTGATGTCGTCGGGGCGTAGCTCGCCGATCGCATGTAACGTGACGCGATCGGCGTTGCACCTCAGGGCTAGTGTCCTGTGCCGTAAATTCGTAGCAGAAGTGCGGGTCGCTACCATCGATCCCATGGGTGGTAAAAGTGTCGAAATCGACGCCAGACGCGAAGGAAACCGCCCCTCAAGTTGGACACCTGGCGAGGATTACCGACAAAGTATGGCGTCGATTCTCGGCGCTTTTAGGGCACGAATCTCCGACACGGGACCCTATGCAGGACGAGCACCCAATATGTCGAGGATCGCCAGCGCCAACACCTTGGCACCGGCGACCGACTTCTCGATCCGGATGTACTCGTTGATCGGCGGCCAGCCATCCTCGCCCGGACCGAAAGTCACCGCCGGGATGCCTCGCTCGGCGAACCGTATCGTATCGTTGAAGGCATTCTTCCGGTACAGGATCGGCTCTTCGCCGAGAAGGGTGCGATAGGCGTTCCGAATCGCCTTTGCCGGCTGCGCTTCCGCGTCCTGCTCCATGGTCCCGGAGACGAACAATGCCCCCGGGTATCCGCGAGCCTTGGCCGCGAGCCGCGCATCGTCCTTTGCGCACTCGGCGATCCACGCGCGAACGTCGGCAAGCACGGATTCCGCCGTCATGCCAGGCACGAGCCCCACCAACCCGACCACGGCCCGGCACCATCCCGGCGTGAACTGCATCTCCCTCGGGGCGCCGCCTTGTATACGCAGGACCGTCGCACGCGGCGGCGTTCCGCCGTACATCTTCGGCGGGGTATGCGACAGCTTCAGGCTGTCGATGCGGCTCAGCAGCCTCGTCATGTCCTCCACCGGGTTGACCGCAAGATCCGGCCGCCAAAGATGCGACTGCATCCCGACGAGCTCGAGTTCGACGAGATAGTGACCGCTGTTGGCGAGGGCGAGCGACATGCCCCAGCTGCCGTCGGGTCGGGTCCATCCTGTCGGCTCGCAGGTGATCTCGTAGTCGGCAGTGAGGCCTCGTTCGTCGAGGAGATAGATGGAACCATCCGGTCCGTTCTTCTCCTCGTCGACCGTATAGACGCACTTGAGCGTACCGATCGGTCGCAGGCCGGATTCCAGGATCGCCTGGACCGCGAGCAGCGTGCAGGCGAGGTTGCCGCGCGTATCCGACGTGCCGCGCGCGAACAGGAAATCGCCCTTTTGCGTCGGCGTGAACGGTTGACCGCCGGTCTCGGTCCACAGCGAGTGATCGCCGGCTGGATAGGTATCCAGATGATCGTTCAAGATAAGGCTGGGTGATGTCTCTCCGGCAAGGATGCCGACGACATTCGGTCGACCCGGTCGTTTTGCGTCGAGATGCACTTCGAATCCCATCGCCTTCAGCTTGGCCGCGACGACGATCGCAATGCCCTCTTCGCTACCTGGCGGCAAATCGGGATCCAGCGGATTCTCGGCCGCCGGTTGTCCAGCCTGGATCAGTTCTTCGGCAAGGCCGAGCCAGCGCTCGGCGGTGATCGAACCGAGCATGGCAGCTTCGGTTCTCGGGTCGACAGTGCGATTCGTCATTGATGTGACTCCATGGATGAGATGCTTCCCCCGCTTTCGATGCCAAGCAGGCGGCAGGCAGCGCCACACAGCGCTCCGGTTCGGCTGGCCACTGTTTCGAGCACGATGAAATGGTCCGCGGCGGAAACGACGCAGAGCGTCGAGTTCGAAACGCGGGCCGTCAGATACGCCGCATAGTCGGTCGACTGGCGGACGAGTTCGGACAGTTCACGATCGCCGACGGCGACACAGACCGGCACGGCAGGTGGCGGACGGCGGATCGGCGACACCTCGTCGACCTCCGCCGCATCGAGATCGAGCGCGGCATTGAGGTAGGAGGCTCGTATTGGCGCCAGATCGTAGATGCCGCTGACGAGCAGCGCTCCGTCTACCCCGGGTACCTCGGCACCCATCGCGGCCAAATGCCCGCCGGCCGAGTGACCACCGATCACAAGGGTCTCGGCGGCGTCGAATCGCGTCGTCAGTCGCGCCTGCAGCCAGGCAATCGCAGCGCTTGTCTCCCGCACGATGTCCCCGACGCGCACGGCCGGTGCAAGGGAATACTCGATCAAGGCCAGATTCACTCCGAGCTCAAGCAGCCCCTCGCCGACGAACGCGTGGTCGGCCTTGTCATTCCACTGCCAATAACCGCCATGGATGAACGCGAACGTGGGCCGCGACCGCACGCCGCAATGGATGAAGTCGATGCGTTGTCGCGGCTCGTCGCCATACGCAAGTTCACGTTCCGAGTGCGTGTTGGCATAGACCGCGCGACTTCGCTGCGCCCACACGACCGCACGCTCGGAAAAATCGGGAAACGCACGGCGATTGTCGTAGGCCGCATCGAGCTCCGACTGGCTCATGCCACGGAAGACCGTTGCGACCTCGCTCAACGTTTGCCCTCCCAATGCACCAGGCGCCTGGCAAGAAGCGCAAGGCTGCGGTCGCAGATCAGCCCGACCAGCCCGATGATGATGACGCCCGCAAACACGTGCGTCGTGCGAAAGAAGTTGCTCGCATCGAGGACGATGAATCCCAATCCCCGGTCTCCCCCCAGCAGTTCGGAGGCAACGAGGATCGACAGCGCCGTACCCAGGGCAACACGCAATCCCGTCATGATGTGCGGAAGCGCCGCAGGCAATACGACCCAGCGAAATACCTGCGTGCGATTCGCGCCCAACGACAAGGCCGCGCGTAGCGGATCCTCCGGACACGACCGGGCCCCTGCCTGAGCACTGACCATCGTAATCAGAAACACGGACGTGAGGATGAGGAGAACCTTGGACGCCTCGCCGATGCCGTACCACAGGATGAAGAGCGGAATGAGTCCGAGCGGCGGGATGGGCCGGATCATCTCGGCCGGCACGACGAATACCGCATCGACGGCCGACACGCGTCCACGCAGCATCCCGATCGCAACCCCGAGCGCCGAACCGACGACGAACGCAATGCCGACGCGAGTGAGACTTGCAAGCAGGTGCGTATGGAAGGCTACGCCCGAGTAGCCGTTGGCGATCATGTCGAAGAAGCTCCGAACCACGGCCTGCGGAGGCGGCAGGATCACAGGTCGAACCCATCCCTGCGTGGTCGCAAGCATCCATAGCCCGAGCAGCATCAGCGGAGACAACCCCGCAAGCACGAGGTAACGCAGACGCGCGCGCTGCTTGTCTGCGGTACTCATGCTGTCGCATGCTCCGTCGCGCGCATCGCACGATAGATGCGTTCGCGTACCGCCAGGAACTCCGGGTGCAGTCGATTCTCCGGGTTGTGGCGAGGCTGTGGAAGTACGACCGGGAACTCCTCGTAGGCGCCCAGCTTGGCCTTGCGCATCAGGAAGACGCGATCTCCGAGGTACACGGCCTCGTCGATGCTGTGCGTCACGAAGAGTATGGTGCAGCCCGTCTGTGCCTGGATGCGCAGGATTTCCTCCTGCAAGGTCTCTCGAGTCTGCACATCCACGGCGGCAAAAGGCTCGTCCATGCTCATCACCCGGGGGTTCGCCGCCAGCACGCGCGCGAGCCCGCAACGCTGACGCATGCCGCCGGAGAGCTGATACGGATAGCGATCGATCGCGCCCGACAGACCCACCAGGGCCGCCATCTGATCGGCCACTTCACGCTGCTCGCGCTTCGGTCGACCGATGCAGCGCAGGTGAAAGGCGATGTTCTCGCGCACCGTCATCCAGTCGAACAGCGCGTATGACTGGAATACGACCCCGCGGTCGGGACCGGGCCCGGCGATCTCCCGCCCGTCGATGAGTGCAATACCCGAAGTCGGCTTGAGGAATCCGGCGACGATGTTGAGCATCGTCGTCTTGCCGCAACCGGAAGGCCCCAGAACCGCCACGATCTCGCCGCTGCCAACCGTAAACGACATCGCGTCGAGCACTGCGACGTCGTCGTAGGCCAGCTTGACACGATCGAAACGAAGTATGACCTCGCGTTCGGCGTTCACGCTTTCTCGCCGCGCCCGCGCTACTTCTTCTCGGCCGCGAGCACGGCCTGCAGCGGACGCGTGTTGAACAACCGCGACCAGTCCGCCGGCGGCGCGGAGATGCGCTTCTCGCCCACCAGAAAGTTGCCGATGCCCTGGAAGTGCTTCATGAGCCGAGACTCGGATTCCTTGCCAGGCGTACCCATCAAATCCGGCGTGAGCAGCTCCTCGAAGCTCGGGTGACTCGCCGTCTGGCGAACAATGAGGGCATCGAACTGTTCGGGCGTCTGGTTCACTCGCTTCGCCTCGTACTGGCGCACACCCTTTGGATCCTTGGCGTATGCGCGCTGCGCTTCTCGCCAGGCCCGCATAAACGCGAGCAATGTCTCCGGACTCGTCTTGTACAGTGCTTGCTGTGCAACGAAGATACCGCCGGTCAGCGTTCCCAGGCTGCGCGTCGTCGCGATCACCTTGCCGCCCGATGCTTCGATCCCACCGATGTTCGGCTCCCAGGTGAACGCCGCGTCGATCTGTCCTGCCGCGTAGGCGGGCGGCATGTTCGCAGGGGACAAATTGACGAGCCTGATGTCTTCCTGTTTGAGCCCGCCCTGAGTGAGCGCAAGCAGAAGGTGGTTGTGACTCGTCGAACCGACGGAGGCACCGATGCGCTTGCCCTTGAGTTCGGAGAGCTTCGTGATTCCAGACGCGGGATTCGCCACCAGACGCACGTTCGTGAAATCGAGCCGCTCCATCATGACGATCTCGATCGGCATTCCGTTCGAGTAGCCCGTAACCGCAGGGACTTCGCCCATCCAGGCCATGTCGATCTCGCCCGCAGCCAGCGCGGGAAGCATCGCCGGCCCGGCAGGAAAGGTACTGAGCTTGACGTCGAGTTTGTGCTTCTCGAACAACTTGGTGTTGATCGCATACATCAGAATGACATTGATCTCGCCGCTCTGGTAGCCGAGCCTGAGCGGCATGGTCTGAGCAGCTGCGGGTGATGCGCAAGCCGCGGCCAGCAGCACGGCAGCCAGGAATTTCGAAATTCGAACGATCACGGTGCACCTCCGGATGTAGACCTGTCATAACAGGTTGGAGGATTCTGAAGCAAGCGCCATACCACGTGCGAAACGAGGTCCTATCATT
The DNA here is from genome assembly GCA_044360365.1 of Burkholderiales bacterium. Classification (GTDB taxonomy): domain Bacteria; phylum Pseudomonadota; class Gammaproteobacteria; order Burkholderiales; family WYBJ01; genus WYBJ01. The sequence goes on from JBIKKL010000013.1 coordinate 15,211, forward strand.
CGACGCAACCGATCGAGCCTGCGCAACAAGGTACTTTGTCGGTGCACGCCTGCGCTGGCCTGCACCAGTGGCGTGCGTCAGATGCGCCGCAAGCCGTGTTTTCCCAGCACCAACGCAGTGGCACAATCGTTGCTCGTCAGCCGGAGAACCTGTTATGACAGCTCGCCGAAGATCCATGCTCGCCAACCTTCCCACCGATGCTCCCTTGTATGCCAGGCTGCGCGACAGACTGCGCACCGAGATCCGCTCCGGTCGCTACCGGGACGGCGTTCCGATGCCCTCCGAGGCATCGCTCGGAGAGCGCTTCCGTGTGAGCCGAATCACCGTGCGCCAGGCGCTGAGCGAACTGCGCAACGAAGGACTGATCTACAAGGTGAACGGCAAGGGCTCCTTCGTCGAAGCGCCGAAGGTGCACCAGAGCCTGCAACGCCTCGAAGGGTTCGGCGAGGCGATGTCGCGGCTGGGCTTCGCCAGCACCAATCGCGTCATTCGCAAGCGTACGCTTCCGGCCCCGGCCGCCATTGCATCCCGACTCGCCCTTGCGCCGGGCAGCGCGGTGACGGAGATCGTTTGGGTACGCATACTCGACGCGGCGCCGTTCTGCTACGAGATCTCGTATGTACCACCCGACGTGGGCGTACTGCTTCCTGCGGACGAACTCGAGAAGCGCGACATGTTCGCCATCCTAGAGAACGATCATGGCTACCGCCTGGGAAACGCCGAACTTCGCATCGAAGCGATCCTTGCGAGCGAGGTTCACGCACGACACCTGCAAACCCGGGTTGGCCAGCCATGCCTGCGAATCGAGCGTCTGACGCGCAAGACGACCGGTGCACCGATCGACTTCGACTATCTGACGTTCCGCGGCGATGCCTTCCAGTATCGGCTCACGATCGAGCGCGAATATCCGGCAGATTCCGGCATCGTCGCAGCCCCCCGTTCCTCCCCGCCCACCAGGAGATCCCGATGAAGCGCTCCCTCTCGCAGTTGCGTTCGCGTCTGTTGATCGTTGCCCTCGCATTGCTCGCCCCGCTCGCAACGCCGAGCGTCCACGCGCAGACTGCTGTCAAGGTACGGCTCGCCCAGAACCTCTCGCCGATCTCGGGCGTTGCCATCGTGGCGAAGCAGAAGGGCATGTTCGAGAAGCAGGGCCTCGACGTGGCCGTCAGCAACTTCACCACCGGACGTCAGGCCCTGGAGGCGGTACTCGCAGGTGGCGCGGACATCTCCACCGTTGCCGAGGCGCCCGTCACTGCAGGGGCAATGGCAAAGCAGCGCATAGCCCTGCTTGCGCGCATCAACTACTCGGACGTCAAGACGCTGACCGACGCTACCGATCGAATTCAGAAGCCGACCGACCTCAAGGGCAAGCGCATCGGGTATGCGGCCGGCACCGGCAGCGAGGTGTACACGATGACGCTGCTCAAGAACGGCGGACTGTCCGCATCCGACGTGACGCTCGTCAACCTGCGGCCGCAGGACATGGTTCCGGCCCTCGTCAACGGCAGCATCGACGCGATGAACATCTGGGAGCCGCACGTCGCCAACGCACGCCGCATCCTCGGTGAAAAGGCCCGGCTGCTCGATACCAAGGGCGTCTACGCGGAGACGTTCAACATCGTCACCACGCAAGAGTACCTCGGCAAGAACGGTGCGACGGCGCAGAAGTTCCTGCGGGCCCTGGTGGACGCTCATCTGTGGATCCAGGGCAACCCCAAGGAGGCGATGGCCGTGATCGCCGACACCGTGGGCATGAAGCGCGAGGAGTTCGAACCCTTGTGGGGCGACTACAACTACGACGTCGTCCTCGACGATCAAGTCTTTGCGGTGCTGCGTACGCACTCGCAGTGGCGCCTCGACACGAAGAATGCGCCGGCCGGGGCCACGATGCCGGACTTCAAAGCCGTCGTCATTCCGGATCCATTGCGGGCGGTGGCCGCCGACAGGGTGCGCTTCAAGTAGCAACCTCGAAGCGCACTTCCCATGATCGGTTTCGAGCAAAGTCGACAGGCGGCATTCGCGGCACGCATGGCATCCGTGCCGCTATTCCTGCTCGCGTGGGAGGCGGTGGTTCGCGCAGGCGTCGTCAATCCAGCGCTCTTTCCGCCACCGACAGCAGTGGCCCTCGCGCTCGTCGACTACGCGCGCGAGGGCGCACTCATTGCCGATCTGGCCTGGAGCCTGTCGAGGGTCGGAGTCGGCTTCTTTGCTGGCGTTTTCGCAGGCGTAGCGCTTGGAATCCTTACTGGGGTGTATCCCGTGGTATCAGGGCTCTTCACGCCCATATTCCAGATGCTCCGGCCGATTCCTCCGATTGCCTTCGTGCCTATCGTCATCGTCTGGTTCGGACTCACCGAAGTCGGAAAATGGTTTCTCGTCTTCTGGGGGGTGTTCTTTACCGTCTGGATGGCCTCGCATCTCGGCGTGCAGCGCGTCAACGAAACGCTGCTGCGTGCGGCCCTGTCGCTCGGCACCCGGCCCAAGGATCTCCTGCTTGCCGTAGTGCTGCCATCCTCCCTGCCGATGATATTCGTAGGCATACGAACCGCCATCGGCATTTCGTTCTACACCCTGGTCGCAGCCGAACTCGCGGGAGCGGCGTTCGGCATCGCCTATCGCCTGGAAGTCACGCAGCAGAACATGCAGGTCGCGAGCATGATGGCCGGGCTCGTGATGCTCGGTCTGATTTCGTTCGCGGCCGATCAGGGCTTCGGCGCATTGTCGCGCAGACTCGTACGCTGGAAGGAAACCTGATGTCGATACCATCCTCCCCGCCGGGGCCCTCGACCGCCTCGCCCAGCTTCGACATCGGATCGCTGCATGAGGGCTATCGACGCGGCGAATTCGCGCCTGTGGACATCGTCGAAGAAGCCTATCGGCGAATCGCCGCACGCGGCGAGGATCACGTCTGGCTTGCACTCGTGCCACGGGAAGCGGCCTTGCGGCGAGCGAGCGAGCTGGCACGCGAGGTTTCACCGCGTACCGGCCCCGACAGGTTGCCCCTCTACGGCTTGCCGTTCTCCGTGAAGGACAACATTCACGTCGCAGGGATGCCGACGAGCGCTGCGTGTCCGGCGTATACGCACGTCGCCACGAGCACGGCAACGGCGGTGACGCGCGCGTTCGACGATGGTGCACTCCTGATCGGCAAGACCAATCTCGATCAGTTCGCCACAGGTCTGGTGGGCATCCGCTGTCCGACAGGCTACTGCCGCAATCCCTTCCACCCGGATTACATCCCGGGCGGATCGAGTTCGGGCGCGGGAGTATCGGTCTCCGCAGGTCTCGTCTCGTTCGCTTTTGGCTCCGACACCGGGGGTTCCGGCCGAGTACCCGCGGCACTGACCAACACCGTCGGCTTCAAGCCCACGCCGGGTGTCATCAGCGTCTCCGGATTCGTCTACGCGAACCGAAGCATCGACGTGTGCCCGATCTTCGCGCTGACGGTGGATGACGCATATCGCGTGTTCGAGGCGGTGCGAGGCTACGATGCCGACGACATTCAGTCGCGAGCCGACGCGGCCGACTACGATATTCGCGCGCAGCCATTCGATGACTTTCGAATAGGCTCGCCCGCCGCAGATCAACTGAACTTCTTCGGCGACAGCCTACAAGCCGCCTCCTACGAACAGGCACTCGTGCGCATCCGGAATCTGGGCGGCAGCCCCGTCGCCATCGACTTCGAGCCCTTCGTCGAACTCGGCCGAATGCTCTTCGACAGCCCGATGCTCGCGGAACGGCTCGTCGACATGGGCGAACTTGCGCTGACCGGACTGGACACACTGCACCCCGCGACGCGGGCCGTGGTCTCCAAGGCGCTCGGCTATTCAGCGGCGGATGCACACCGTGCACTGTATCGGGTGCGGGAGCTGAGTCGAGCGGTCAACGCGGAAATGTCACGCTGTGATGTGCTCGCAGTACCCACGACCGGCACGATCTACCGGATCGACGAGGTCGAAGCAGACCCGCTACGCCTGAACTCGAACAACGGGTACTACACCTACTTCGCCAATCTCGCTGCACTCAGTGCCATCGCCGTACCTGCAGGCATGCGCCCGGATGGGCTGCCGTTCGGTCTGTGTCTGCTCGCGCCGGCGTATGGCGAAGGAGCGCTGCGCGGCCTCGCCCGAAGGTTTCATCGTGAAAGCGGCCTGAATGCCGGCGCGACCCGTCACCCCGTCGCACCGATGTACATGGCCACCCGCTCCTGCGACTGAATTCTCGCTAGCGTGTCATCTCCTTCTGCATCAACACGCTGTCCACCCAGCGACCGAACTTGAATCCGACTTCGGGCAACAGGCCAACGTGCTTGAATCCCAGCGCCGCATGCAGACCGATCGATGCACGATTGGCGCTATCGCCGATCACGGCGATGATCTGGTGGATCTCCAGGCGCTCGCAGCGCGCGATCAACTCGGCAAGCAAAGCCCGTCCAACGCCACGGGACACCGTGTCATGGCGGACGTAGACCGAGTTCTCGACCGTGAATCGATAGGCCGACCGGGGACGATAGAGCGAGACGTAAGCGTAGCCGAGCACATCGCCGCCGGACTCGGCGACGATGTACGGAAAGCCCTTCTCGAGCACGCCGGCTCGCCGTGCAGCGATCTCCTCGACCGAGGGCGGCACCTCTTCGAAGGAGGCGAGCCCATGCAGCACGTAATGAGCGTAGATCGCCTGGATGGGCAGCACATCGTCGTTCGTCGAGTCGCGAACGGTTACCGACATGTTGTTCTCTCCCGGAGCGACACCGACCTCAGATCGCCTTGGCCGCCCTCAATGCTGCGATGTCCGCCTCGGATCGCCCAAGCACGTCCCGCAGGATCTGGTCGGTATGTTCGCCGAGCACCGGCGGCGCGCTGTGGAATTCCAGCGGCGTCCCGGAGAACTTCATCGGGCTCACCACCTGCGGCACCTTGCCCGCGAGTGAGTGCGGCAATTGCTGCAGCATTCCGCGCGCCTGAACCTGGGGCTCTTCGAACACTTCCTTGAGGCTGTTGATCGGGCCGCAGGGCACGCCGGCCTTTTCCAGCGCACCCACCCATTCCTTCGTGCTGCGCTTGCGGGTGATCGCATCGATGATGGGCTCGATATCCGATCGATTGCGCACTCGGTCTGCATTCGTCGCGAAGCGCGCATCCTGCAGCAGATGCGTGCAGTCGGCGACCTCGCAGAACTTCTTGAAGAGATTGTCGTTGCCGCAGGCGATGATGACGCTGCCATCCGCCGTATTGAACGGCTGATAGGGAACGATGTTCGGATGCACGTTCCCCGTGCGTCCGGGCGCCACGCCGGTGGAGAGATAGTTCATCGCCTGATAGGCGAGCACGGCCACCTGGCAATCGAGCAGCGCGAGATCGAGATGCTGCCCCTTGCCGGTCTCCGCGCGATGGGCGAGCGCCGCGCATACCGCGATGCTCGAATACATGCCGGTCATGATGTCGGCGATGGGTATGCCCACGCGCTGCGGGCCTTCGCCGCGCTCGCCGGTCACGCTCATGATGCCGCCCATGCCCTGGATCATGAAGTCGTAGCCGGGCTTCTCGCGATCCGGCCCGGTCTGGCCGAAACCGGTGATCGAGCAATAGACCAGCCGCGGGTTGATCTCCTTCAGCTGCTCGTAGCCCAGACCATAGCGGGTCAGGTCGCCGAACTTGTAGTTTTCGAGCAGCACGTCGACGTTCGCCGCGAGTTCGCGGACCAGTTGCGCGCCTTCGGGCTTCGAGATGTCGACCGTCACCGAACGCTTGCCGCGGTTTGCGCAGCAGAAGTAGGCGGATTCCTTGGTCTCGTTGCCCTGCTCGTCCTTGATGTAGGGCGGCGCGAAGGCGCGCGAATCGTCGCCCTTGCCGGGGCGCTCGATCTTGATCACGTCCGCGCCCAGATCGGCGAGATTCTGCCCCGTCCAGGGGCCGGCCAGTACGCGCGTCATGTCGAGCACGCGGATATGCGAAAGCGGTCCTGCCATCGTTGTCACCTTTCAAAGATCATTGGGTCGTTCGTCGCTGCCGCGCCCGGCACGGGCGACGACGCAATGCATGTGGCGCCTAGCAGCCTGTCGGCCTGGATTTCGCGCGCTGCGTTGTGCCCAGAACGAGCGCAGGCTAGGCGCTCGGTGCAGTCCAATATCGCGAATATTGGCAAACCGAGCAACAACGCATGCGCTCGTTCTGGGCACAACC
>JBIKKL010000136.1:0-9566 GCA_044360365.1 Burkholderiales bacterium
ATCATCTCTGCAAACGTGGCCCCCGGGTATTCGCTCGGCGAGGCGCTGGACTACCTGGAGAAGTCGGCGCAGGAAACGGTCGGCGTCGGGGCTCAGACCGCGCTCGACGGTCAATCGCGCGAGTTCCGGGAGTCCGGCCAGCAGCTGCTGATGATCTTCCTGCTCGCGCTCGCGTTCATCTACCTCGTATTGTCGGCCCAGTTCGAGAGCTTCATCGGTCCGCTGGTCATCATGCTCACCGTGCCGCTGGGAGTCGTGGGAGCGCTGGCGGCGTTGGAGGTCACCGGCGGCTCACTCAACGTGTACAGCAAGGCGGGTCTGGTCATGCTGATCGGGCTCGTTACGAAGAACGGCATCCTCATCGTGGAGTTTGCGAACCAGCTGCGTGAGGCGGGCAAGGACAAGTTCGAGGCAGTATTCGAAGCCGCCGCCATGCGCTTGCGCCCCATCCTCATGACCAGTCTGGCGACGGTGCTAGGTGCCGTGCCGCTGGCGTTTGCGACCGGCCCCGGGGCTGAAAGCCGTCAGCCGATCGGTTGGGTCGTGGTGGGAGGGGTGCTCGCGGGAACGATACTCACCCTCTTCGTGATCCCTGCCTTCTACACGTTGCTGGTGCGGCGGCATCACCCCGAGTCGGACGCCCCCGAGTCGGCCGCAACCGCCGCAGGTTAAGGGGCCGAGTCAACGGCGCGGCATGCCGCGCATGTGCAAGGCCTGCGTGGCCAACGAATCCGTCAGGAAGGAAGTCGCAGACTTGAGTTCGACGATCGTCACGTGGGTGCGTGCGACGCGTCCGCAATTCCTTACGATCACTGCCGTGGCCGTATGCCTGGGTGTGATGGCTGCCGCGGCCGATGGCGTCAGCGTTGAATGGGGCGCCGCGCTGCTCTGCCTCGCAGGCGCACTGTGCGCCCATGCCGGCGCCAATATGGTCAACGATTTCCATGACCGGGAAGGCGACGCAGGCAACGTCGAGCGGCTGACGCCCTTTACCGGCGGCAGTCGCATGATCCAGGACGGCGTACTGACGCCGGGATCTACCGCACTGGCAGGTTATTCACTCATTGTCGCTGCTGCGGCGATCGGGATCGTCCTTTGGGGGGCGGGCAACGTTGCCCTACTCGGCGTAGGATTCGTCGGGATCGTGCTTGCCGTTGCGTATTCCGCGCCTCCGTTGCGGCTGTCGGCCCGCGGATTGGGCGAGGGGGTCGTGGCCGCTGCATGGTTGCTCGTGGTGGTCGGCACGGATCTCGTCGTGCGCGGCGCGTGGTCTCTTCAGCCCGTGATCCTCGGCGCTCCGCTCGCCTGTCTGGTCGGTGCGATTCTCTGGGTCAACGAGTACCCGGACGAGCAGGCCGATCGACGGGTCGGGAAACGCACGCTCGTCGTCTCGCTCGGCGGCAGGCGCGCGGCACAACTGCACGTGCTGCTCGTTGTGGTTGCATACGGGTGGCTCATGGGGATGATTGGGGTCGACAGCGTGCCGGCGACGGCAGTGTTCGGGCTGCTCGGTCTGCCGTGGTCCGTCTTTGCCGCCGTCCGGTTGCTTCGCGTCGCCGATTCGAATGAAGGGAGTCTGAAGTTCATGCCGGTGATCCGGGCGACGATCATTGCGGCACATCTGCATGGCATGGGGATGATCGCCGGACTATGGCTCGTTCTGCCTTCCTGAGCGAGCTCGGGCTTGGTCCGCGCGCGCTTCGAGCCTTGCGAGCAGCCTTGAAGCAAGTTTGATTCAAGTCAAACGGGTACGGCCGAGCGCCTGCTAGCTTCTTGCCATTCAAAGCTGATCGGTTCAATTCCCCGGTGAAGGGCCCGGCATGAGTTTCATGGCGTACATCGATGAGTACGCGGCTTGGAGTGCGTCCTCGCTGCGCGGTGCGCAGGAACTGGCCAAGGGCTACATCGAAAGTGGCTGCCCCTTGAAGATCATCGACTACGAAAGCCGTGCGATCGATCGAACCTGGGTATACGACTACGACCGCGCGCTTTGGATCGAGCCGCGGATTCAGGCAGCGGACTTCGACGGGGACTGACGGCGTGGCTTGAGGCGACTACCGTACCCGCCTCTGCGTCCTGGAGAAAAATCCATCGTGCCCGCGGTGGCGAGCTTGGAGCGTGCGGCCGGGAACCGTTCAAGATGTCGGTCTGTCTCGCATAGATATCCGGGAGTCATCGATATGGGCGTACAGCAGCGGGTCCTCGTCGCTCTGATCGTCGCGGCAGTCGTGTTCGCGGGCTTGACTGCCATCGCCATCACGTCGTCGGAGTCACTGAGCCCCGACTACTTCGATACCGCAGGCAAATACATCCATCGTTTGTAGTAGGGGTGGCGTGCTTTCCGCAGCACCGTCGCGTTTCCGGAACTCCATCTTCCCGTCTCATCCGGTCGAATTGCTTCGTCACGCGGATCGATACCGCCGATCGCAAAGCCGCTTAATACGCCACATGCCGTAGCACGCCCATGAAATCGGCCGGTATCGAGCGGCAATAGGGCGTTCGCACGAAAAATGCCCATCGCATCGAAGAGGTGACGATGCGTTGAGCGCATCGACTGCCGCACAGTTCATGCCCGAGTGTGCTGACCGACCGGTCTCTTCAACGGAGGCCTGGCGACGGCGTGATCCTGATTCAGGGACGTCCTCTGCACCGAAGGCGATCGGCATGCGTTCGACCGCCTCGCATCGCGCGATTCGGATTTCTCCTTACGAGCAGCGCCGAATTGACGCGACGCTCCTTCGATACAGAATTGCGCCTCAACCCAGTTTGAGGAGAGCGAATCGTTCGGGCAGTCAGTCAGTAAGTACGAAAGCATGCGCGTGCCCGATCGAAGTCGGCTTTGTCCGGGTCGATCATGGCTTGCGCTCCGTGTTCGCAACGGACATCACCACTAAAACCATAACGATGGAGGTAGGAGTGAAAGTGGCCTTGAACAGAAACATGGACTTTCTAGCCGGCCTGCTGATGCTCGTCATCGGCGCAGGTGGCCTCTACATGGCAATGGATTTTCCGTTCGGCAGTGCATTGCGCATGGGCCCTGGGTATTTTCCTCGCGTCCTGGCAGGCATCCTGATGTGCTTCGGCGCCTTCGTTCTGGTGCGCGGCTTGATGACTGGCGAACCGGTGCGTGGCCGCTGGGGATACAAGCCGCTTGCCTTTATCGTGCTGTCGCTCATTGCCTTTGGCTGGTCGATGGAGCGCTGGGGTCTGGTGCCTTCGTTGTTGCTGCTCTACCTCATCGCCGCCCGCGCGAATCACACGTACAAGATCGTCGAGGTGCTCATCCTCTGGGCAGCGATGACGGTGTTTGCGATCGCGGTCTTCATCTGGCTGCTCGGCCTTCCCTATCCCTTGTTCGGAGCGCACTGAATGGAAATCTTCGACAACCTCATCCTGGGATTCGGCGTTGCATTGTCCCTGCAGAATCTGATGTATTGCTTCATCGGAGTATTCGTCGGGACGGCAATCGGCGTACTGCCCGGCATCGGCCCTCTGGTCACGATCGCCATGTTGTTGCCCATCACGTTCAATCTCCCGCCCATTCCCGCACTGATCATGCTGGCAGGGATCTACTACGGATCCCAGTACGGCGGTTCGACGACCTCCATCCTCGTCAATCTGCCGGGTGAAACGGCCTCGGTCATCACCTGTCTGGACGGCTACCAGATGGCCAAGAACGGACGAGCCGGGCCGGCGCTCGCCATCGCCGCGATCGCTTCGTTCGTGGCCGGCTGTATCGGTACGTTGCTGATCGGTCTCTTCGGCCCGCCGCTGGCGGAGGTTGCTCTGGAGTTCGGCGCGGCCGAGTACTTCTCGCTCATGTTCATGGCGCTCGTCGCTGCAGCCTCTCTCGCCCACGGCGACATGGTGAAGTCCCTTGCGATGGTGTTTCTCGGGTTGTTGATGGGCATCATAGGCACGGACGTCAATTCCGGCATGGCACGCTACTCGTTTGGTCTGCCCGAACTCACGGACGGCATCGGCTTCACGGTCGTGGCGGTGGGCTTGTTCGCGATCTCCGAAATCGTGAAGAATCTCGAGAACCCCGAACCGCAGGAGGTCTTCACCAAGGACATCAAGGGGCTCATGCCCACCCTTGCCGACCTGAAGACGTCTGCATTCCCCATACTGCGCGGTACTGCGATCGGTGCGTTCTTCGGTACTTTGCCGGGCACGGGGCCGTCGGTGTCCGCGTTCGCGAGCTATATGCTGGAGAAGAAGATCGCGAAAGATCCCAGCATCTTTGGCACCGGGGCGATTCAAGGCGTGGCGGCGCCCGAAGCGGCGAATAACGCTGCTGCACAGACTGCGTTTATTCCGACGTTGACGTTGGGCATTCCCGGCAGCGCGACGATGGCACTCATGCTTGGTGCATTGACTATTCAGGGCATCGCGCCCGGCCCGCAGGTGATGACATCGAAGCCCGATCTCTTCTGGGGCTTGATCGCCAGCATGTGGATCGGCAACGCGATGCTCGTGATCCTGAATCTGCCGCTGGTCGGGCTTTGGGTCAAGCTCTTGAAGGTGCCCTACCACTGGCTGTTTCCGGCCATCATCATGTTCTGCGCCATCGGCAACTACAGCATCAACAACAGCGCGATGGATGTATACCTCTGTGCCCTGTTCGGCATCCTGGGTTACACGCTCGTCAAGCTGCAGTGCGAGCCCGCACCGCTGATCCTCGGCTACGTGCTCGGTCCGTTGATGGAAGAGAATCTGCGCCGCGCCCTGCTGATTTCGCGGGGTGATCCAACGGTGTTCTTCGTGCGGCCGATCGCTGGGACGTTCATGGCGCTGTCCTGCATCCTCCTGATCATCATGGTGCTGCCCGCGATTCGCAGGAAGAAGACGCAAGCGTACGAAGGCGGGGGCGGCTAAGTTCGGGTTCGTAGCAGGGCTGCAATCGCGCTTTGCGATTGCAGCCCTGGTGAACGGTTCATTTGCGGACTTCCGCAGGACTGTGCGCCGGCTCCTCGGTTGACGTTTCCCTCCCGCGGTACGGACGAGCGGCATGTCCTGTGTGAGAGATCAGAGTCGACCAGCAAGCTTCCGATCGAAGCGCCAGGCTTCAGTTTCATGGCTCGGATGGCGTTCTGCCCGTACGATCGCCCCCGGTCTCGTTGGCTGGGATTTTCGTGCTAAATTGGCCACGCTGTGTCGGTCATTGGTAGCCGCTGCACGAGCGAAATGGCGAAACGCATCGAGCCTGCCAGCTTTGACGGCTTTCTTCGCCGCCGGGACTCATCGGGAGGAGAACCAAATGTCTCTACGTCGGACTATGTCGTACGCTGTTGCATCGCTGTTCGCCGGCGGTTGGGGCGCGACAGCCCTCGATGCGTATGCTGCAAGCGATTTTCCGAACCGGCCGGTACGGCTGATCAACCCGTATAGCCCGGGTGGTTCGGTCGACCTCGTCGGGCGCGCGGTCGCCCATGGATTGACCGAGATCTGGGGGCAGCAGGTGATCGTCGACAACCGTCCCGGCGCCGGTACCCAGATCGGCTCGGAGATCGTTGCGCGAGCGGAGCCGAACGGGTACACGATGCTCGTCAACAGTTCGGCGATCGTGATCAACCCGAGCATCTACCGCAAGATGCGCTACGACCCGATCAAGGACCTCTACCCGATTGCAGAGGTTTCGAAGAGCTCGCCGATGCTTGCGATTCATCCGGGCGTGCCCGCGACGAACGTAAAGGAACTCATCGCACTTGCGAAGGCGCAGCCCGGCGTCTTGACCTCGGCGGCATCGGGCATCGGCAGCACGAATCATCTGTCGGCCGAGATGTTCAAGCTGCTCGCCGGCGTAGATATCCTGATCGTGCCTTACAAGGGGGGCGGGCCGGCCATCATCGATCTGGTGGCGGGACAGGTAAAGATGTTCGTCAACTCGGCGTTTCAGTTCCTGCCGCTCGCGAAGGCGGGCAAGCTGCGAATTCTCGGCTCCGGGGCCGCCGAGCGCGTGGACTACGCACCCGATATTCCCACGATCGCCGAGCAGGGCGTACCCGGCTACGAAGCTTCGACCTGGTATGGGGTGTACGGTCCGGCAGGCTTGTCGAAGCCGATGGCCGAGCAATGGAATGCGGCGATCAACAAATGGCTGCAGTCGCCGCAGGGTGTCGAGCACTTCAGAAAGAATTACATGAAGCGTGTAGGCGGTACTCTTGAATCGTTCGCCGCCTTTCATCGTTCGGAAATCGATCGCTGGGGCAAGGTCGTGAGGGCTGCGGGAATCAAGCCGCAGTAGCGCACGCTTGCATGCCGACGCTGCGCAGGAAGCTGGGGTCGCAGCACTCGAGCACGAGCGGTCGATATACGACCGCGAGCGTGACCAGCGTCACCGTGGCGATCGATGCGACCAGCAGCAGTGCGGCATCGTCGAGCGCCAACACCGTGCCGAAGAGCACATGGAGCAGATCGACGTTGCTGCCGCGCAGGGAGACGATCATGACCCCGCTCGCGAGCGAGAGCAGATAGACGCTCGCGAGGCTTGCGTCTTCGCGCAGCAGCGTCATGCGTGCAATGCCGCCCGCGGCGACGGCCACCGCGATCCCAGCCAGCATCCCGCCGATCGTCATGGCCGGCAATGATAAGCCGGCAACGAGGTATCCGATCGCGGCACCGGGCAGGATCGCGTGCGCAATCGCATCCCCGGCGAGACTCATGCGACGCAGGATCAAGAAGACTCCGATCGGTGTGGCACTGAGCGAGAGCGCCAGACATCCGACGAGCGCGCGCCGCATGAACCCGAACTCTACGAAGGGCGCGATCAACCATTGTTCGATCACCCAGTACTCCTTCGTTGCCCGTCGACCGCGCGGCAATGCGACACTGAGCCGTACGAAACTGGATCGAGCATGACATCGGGGTCCATCGACATTGCGGGGGAGAATCGAGTGATCGAGGCTGGATGGATTACACTGTTTAAGCGTCGCGAAGGTCGCCCCCCGAGTCATCGACGACCGTAACCATCGAATGCCCGTACGAGGAGACAGTCTTGCCGATTTCACAGCAGTACGCCCGCTTTGCACACGGACTGAGCTACGACGCCGTTCCCTCCGAGATCATGGCGCGCGGCAAGCTCCTCATGCTCGACGCCATCGGTATCGCCTTTGCCTCCTCGGAGTACGAGTTTGCCCGGATGGCGTTCGACGGTATCGCGCAGTTTGGTGCCGGCGACAGCGTTGTCATCGGCTTCGGTCGTACTTTGCCCCTGCGCGACGCGGTGCTTCTGAACGGCATGCTGGTGCATGGATTGGACTACGACGACACCTACCTGCCGGGATCGGTCCACATGACGGCCAGCAGTGTTCCTTGCGCGCTCGGGATGTCGGCACATCGTCGCATGAGCGGTCGGGACTTCCTAACCGCGTGTGTGCTGGGGCTGGAAACGTCCGCGCGCCTTGGGCAGGCCGGGAAGGGGCTGTTTGCCAAGGCAGGGTTTCACCCGACGGCCCTCTGCGGTGCGATGTCCTGCGCCCTGGTGTCCGCCCGGCTCATGGGCCTGGACGAGGCCGCGATGCGGCGCGCCCAGGGGATCGCGCTGTCGATGGCGAGCGGCAGCATGCAACCCATGTTGGACGGGAGCTGGACGAAGCGGATCCATCCGGGATGGGCGGCTGCTGCGGGTATTTCGGCATCCGGCATCGCGAGTCGGGGCTATACCGGCCCGGAGGACGCCTACGAGAGCAAGTTCGGTTTCTACAACCTCTTTCTCGGCGCATCGGCCGCGCAGGCCGATCCATCGCTGGCGACGGACGGCCTCGGGGAACGTTGGGAGTTTGCACGCGCGTCGATCAAGCTCTATCCCGTATGCCACCAATCGCATGCCTTCATGAACGCCGCAATCCGGATGGCGGTGGAACACGACTTGCAAGTGAAGGACATCGAAAGCGTTCAAACCCTGGTCGCCGAGATTACGCGCGACCTGGTTTGCGAGCCGGCTGCAGCGAAGGCTAGCCCGTCCACGAGCTACATGGCGCAGTTCAGTCTGCCGTATGCCATGGCCGCCTGCCTGACCCGGCGGCGATTCGGCCTGGAAGAGATCGAGGAAGCATCGTATACCGAATCGTCCCTCGTTGAACTCGCCGGCAAGGTCCGGTACGAGATGGATCCCAACCCCGGCTTTCCGAAGACACGCACCGGCGAAGTCCGCGTGACGCTCAGGAACGGGCAGGTACTACGTGCGCGCGACGAAATCCTGCCGGACGAACCCGCGTCGGCGGAGGAGATCGTCGCCAAGTTCATGGTCAATGCGACGAGCAAGCTTTCGGCGTCGCGCGCGACCGAACTTCGGGACCGCATCCTCTCGATCGAGCGCGAAGCCGACATGCGTTCTTTCTGCAGCCTTCTCGCCGCTTGAATTCGCGTTGCTGAACTGCGAGCGCCGCTTTGAGCACGTTGCCGGCCGCAGTAATGCCCGCGCCGCGTTAGGCCCATCACTCCAGCTTGATCTTGCCTTTCGCGATGATGCTCGCCCAACTCGCGATCTCCGCCACCAGGAACGGCTTGAAGGCTGCGGGCCCCTGATAGTCGGGCTCGACGCCCTGGGTGCCGAGGGCCTTGGCAACCTCAGACAGCGCGAGGACGTGTTTCAGCTCCGTATCGAGCCGCTGGACGATGCTGGCTTGCAGGCCGGCCGGTGCGAAGATGCCCCACCAGACGATCGCTTCGTACCCCTTCACGCCGGCTTCGTCGAGCGAGGGGACATCGGGCAGGAAAGCCGTCCGCTTGGAGGCTGTCGTCGCGAGTGCCCGCAGCTTTCCCGATGCGATGTGAGGACGAACAGAGGGTAGGGAAATCATCGTGCCGTGACTGTGGCCGCCCAGCATGTCGGCGACTTGCAGGCTGCCACCCTTGAAGTGCACCACACCGATGTCGATGTCCGCCATGAGCTTGAACATCTCCAGAAACATGTGGGCCGAGGAACCTGCGCCGGCGGTACCGAAGAACAGCTTGCCCGGATTCTGCCGCGCATAGCCGATGAACTCCTTCACTGTCGCAGCTGGGACTGCACGCGTTACGACGAGGACGAAGGCGCCGCTGCCGATCCGTGCGATCGGCGTGAAGGACTTGAGCGGATCGTATGGAAGCTTTCGCAGCGAGGGTTGCATCGTGAAAGAGGCCGGGACAAAACCCAGCGTATAGCCGTCTGCCGCGCTGCGTGCCACGATCTCGGTGCCGATCACGCCACCCGCACCTGTGCGATTGTCGGCCACGACATTGTGTCCTAACCGGTCTGCCAGTCTCGATGCGATCAGGCGGCCGACCACGTCGGCACCACCCCCTGCAGCAAACGGAATCACCATTCGAACGGGGCGGGCGGGATAAGCTTCCTGCGCACTGACCGCCGGGCCAAACGCAAGCATCGACAACGCCAGTGGCAAGGCACGGGCGCACCCTCTCAGACCATCGATCATGATCGGTTCGCTCCTCCATCGTATCGGCACGGGATTCGGATGCCCGGATCGCAGCGGTGCTGCGGACGATGCACCACCCGTGCGCAGTCGCGGGACGATAACACACAGATCCTCAGGCGTGGCGAGCCTCCGGAGACGTGGAGGCTG
>JBIKKL010000089.1:0-11201 GCA_044360365.1 Burkholderiales bacterium
CGCGCTTCTCTACAACGACGATCGGCTGAACCTGCAGTAGCGTCGCTTCAACGCAATTGTGCGCGGCAGTGACTCCTATGGCGACTGGCCCCGACCGTAGATGGGAATGACCGCGCATACGGAACTCTCTCGCCGTCCGATGCCTGTGGCCACCGAGGGCTCCATCGAGCGACCGATCGTCGGTCTTTGGTTCTGCCGAGCTTCAGCGCAGGCTCGCCGCGGTGTTGCTCATCACGAGGTCAAGTGCACTTCCACTCGCGTGAAGTGCTCGCTGAATCGCCTGAGGGCATACTCCACGGTGCCGCTGACGTGGGCTGCAAGCGCATCTCTACCTTCGACGTTGCGGTCGGTGTCGACTTGGACGTGCATTCAGCACAGCGGCAATGGACGTTCTGACGCGACAGCGGAACAAGCATCCCACCCGGGTTTCAAGTACCAGGGCAAGCCGATCGGTTGGGCCAATACGCGGGCATGGAGACAAGCATTGGCGCGCGCCGGCATCGAGGACTTCCGCTGGCACGATCTTCGGCACACGTGGGCCAGCTGGCACGTACAGCGTGGCACGCCGCTGAACGTGGTCCAGGAGATGGGTGCGTGGGAATCGGAAAGCATGGTTCGTCGCTACGCGCATCTCGCGCCTGCACACCTTCGCCAGCATGCAGAAGTTCTGACCGAAGTGCTCAACGACACAAATACGGCACAGGCTAGCAACGAGAAAGGGTTAGCACTTTCTTAACCCTTTGATACTTGGTAGGCCCCCCGAGACTCGAACTCGGAACCAACGGATTAAGAGTCCGCTGCTCTACCAATTGAGCTAGGGACCCATTCGGCAGGACGCGTATTCTACGCATCGGCTCCGATTTCGCAACCCATCCGAAGTCCATATTGTGCGAGTAGAATCGTCCGGGCGTACTGCTGACCACGCATTGCCAACATCATCGGAGCCGCGGGGTGCCCGCTGCCCAAATTGGGGGACCATATGGACGAACAACTGCGCATCAACGCGCTCGAGTACCACCGCTATCCGACCCCGGGCAAGATCTCGATCGCGCCGACCAAGGGGCTCGTCAATCAGCGCGATCTTGCGCTCGCGTATTCGCCCGGGGTGGCGTATGCCTGTCTCGCCATCGCAGAGGATCCATCGCAGGCTGCCCTCCTGACGTCGCGCGCCAATCTGGTCGGTGTCGTCACGAACGGTACGGCCGTGCTTGGGCTCGGTAACATAGGACCGTTGGCCGCCAAACCCGTGATGGAAGGCAAGGGGTGCCTGTTCAAGAAGTTCGCCGGCATCGACGTGTTCGACATCGAACTCGCCGCGACGGACCCGGATGCCGTCGTGGCAGCGGTGATTGCGCTCGAACCGACCCTGGGCGGGGTCAACCTGGAGGACATCAAGGCGCCGGAGTGTTTCTACATCGAACAGAAGCTGCGCGAGCGGCTGAACATCCCGGTCTTCCACGACGATCAGCATGGCACGGCGATCATTTCGTCGGCGGCACTCATCAATGCGCTCAAGGTCGTGGGAAAGAAGATGGGTGAGGTGAAGCTGGTCGTCTCGGGTGCCGGGGCCGCATCGATCGCTTGCCTGGATCTGTTCGTGAAGCTCGGTGTCGATCCGAAGAAAGTGTACGTGTGCGACAGCCGTGGCGTGATTTACAAGGGGCGTGACGCCAATATGGAGCCCAACAAGGCGCGCTACGCCCAGGAGACCGCGGCACGCACGCTCGGCGATGTCATCGAAGCCGCGGATGTATTCCTCGGCTGCTCGACGCGAGGGGTGCTCACGGGCGAGATGGTCAAGCGCATGGGGACGCAGCCCGTCATCCTCGCGCTCGCGAATCCCGATCCGGAGATCACGCCCGAGGAAGCTAAGGCGGCACGGCCGGACTGCATCATCGCCACGGGACGCTCGGATTATCCCAACCAGGTGAACAACGTGCTGTGCTTCCCGTTCATCTTTCGCGGGGCGCTGGATGTCGGTGCAACGAAGATCACCGACGAGATGAAGATGGCCTGCGTGCATGCGCTCGCAGCACTCGCAGAAGCCGAACAATCCGACGTCGTCGCGATGGCCTACGGCGAGGAGGAAACGGAGTTCGGCCCCGACTACATTATTCCGCGCCCGTTCGATCCGCGGCTCATCATCAAGATCGCTCCGGCCGTCGCGAAGGCTGCGATGGAAAGCGGCGTGGCAACGCGTCCGATCAAGGACTGGAACGCGTATCACGAGCAGCTGATGCAGTTCGTCTATCAGTCCGGCCTCATCATGCGTCCGGTATTCGCGGCGGCGAAGGCGGATCCGAAGCGCGTGATCTTCGCGGAAGGCGAAGACGAGCGCGTGCTGCGGGCCGTGCAGGTCATCGTCGACGAAGGCCTGGCGCGACCCGTGTTGATCGGCCGGCCCGACGTGATCCAGACCCGCATCAAGCGCTATGGACTGAGAGTGACGGCAGGCAAGGAGTTCGAGATCGTCAATCCCGAGAGCGATGCGCGCTACCGGGAGGTCTGGACCGAATATCACCAGATGATGGGGCGCCAGGGGGTCACGCCCGACGTTGCGAAGGCACGCGTGCGGCAGCATCCCACGCTGATCGGCGCCATGCTGCTGCGTCGTGGCGAAGCGGATGCTATGCTTTGCGGTACGTACGGCACGCACGAAGAGCACCTCGAGCATGTCGCGCAGCTTGTCGGGCAGGCACCGGGGCAAAGCATGTTCGCCGCGATGAACGTGCTGCTGCTGCCGGGACGAACGCTGTTCGTCTGCGATACCTACATCAACGAGGATCCGACCGCGGAGCAGATCGCGGAGATGACGTTGATGGCGGCCGACGAAGTGCGTCGTTTCGGTCTCACGCCGAAAGTGGCGCTGCTCTCGCACTCGAACTTCGGCAGTTCGCGATCGGCCTCAGCTCGCAAGATGGCCAAGGCACGCGAATTGTTGGCGGTTCGCGCACCGGAGCTCGAACTCGACGGCGAGATGCAGGCTGATGCCGCGCTCTCCGAAGAGATTCGCTCGAAGGCGTACCCGGATTCGAGGCTGAAGGGCGAGGCGAATCTGCTCGTGATGCCGAATCTCGACGCAGCCAACATTGCCTTCAATCTTTTGAAGATTACCGGGGGAGCCGGTGTCACGATCGGCCCGATTCTGCTTGGTTGCGCGCGCTCGGTGCATATCGTGACGCCATCGGCGACAGTGCGACGCCTCGTGAACATGGCTGCTCTGGCGAGCGTGGGCGCAGCGAGCTCGCGCTGATGGGCATGTCCATGGTCTTCGGTCGACAGTGAACGACCTCGGTTCGCTGCTCGCGCAGCACGGCGTCGCGCTCGTCTTCGCGAACGTGCTGCTCACGCAGTTGGGATTGCCGCTGCCGGCAATCCCGACCATGATGCTCGCCGGCGCACTCGCCGCCGGTGGGCACATGTCGGTGCTGGAGGCCTTCTGGGCGGCCGTGGCGGCAAGCTTGATCGCCGATGTCGCATGGTTCGTGGCGGGACGTCGCTGGGGCCATCGGGTACTCGCGCTCCTCTGCCGGCTCTCGCTGTCGCCGCAATCGTGCGTGCGTCAGACCGAGCGCGTCTTCATGCGCTGGGGCGTCGGGTCGCTCGTCGTGGCAAAGTTCGTTCCCGGACTTGCGACGGTCGCGCCGCCCCTCGCGGGTGCCATCCGCCTTCGCCTCGCAACGTTCTGCCTCTTCGATGGCATCGGGGCAGCTCTGTGGGCAGGCAGTTCGATGTTGGCGGGCTGGCTGCTCGGAGATCAGATCGAGGCCATTGTCGACTGGATGGGACGGATGGGCGGCTATGCGGCAGCCGCCATCGTCGTGATCGTTGCTGCGTACATGACGTTCAAATGGTTCGAACGGCTGCGCTTCTTGTCTCAGTTGCGCGCGGCGCGAGTGGCCGTGGACGAGGTCTACGCCATGATGACTCGCGGCGAGGAGCCGATCGTGCTCGACGTTCGGTCCACGGCTGCGCTCGGCATCGACCGTCGACGTATTCCGAAAGCCGTCCTCATCGATCCCGATGCCCCGGACGAGCGTCTCGCCGATCTGCCGCGGGATCGGGAGATCATCGTCTACTGTAGTTGACCGGACGAAGCGAGCGCGGCGCGTGTCGCCCGCATGCTGATCGACAAAGGCTTCGTGCGGGTGCGTCCGCTTCAGGGCGGCATCGATGCCTGGCGCAAGGCGGGCTACGAGCTCGAAGACGTCGGATGATTCGCGTGCGCAAACCCTAACTGGTCGGGCTAGTATTGCAGCCATGAGGGCAGAATGACCGATCCCCATCACCCCGAAGGAGTACGAATATGGCTCTCGAAAAGCCTGCAACGACCGTCGCCCCCATTCACGAAATCATGCAGCGGCGCTGGAGCACGCGCGCGTTCGATGCATCGAGACCGGTCACGCGCGCAGAGCTGCTTTCCATGCTCGAAGCGGCCCGCTGGTCGCCCTCTTGCAACGGTGTCGAGCCGTGGCGCTTCATCGTATGCGACCGAACGACGGACACTGCGAGCTTCGACAAGGCCTTCGACTGTTTGTCTGCAGGCAACAAGCTCTGGGTGAAGAACGCGCCGGTGCTGATCCTCGCGGTGGCGAGCAACGATACGCTGGGTGGCGGCCGGCCGAATCGTTTCACTCAATACGATACTGGCATGGCCATGATGAGTCTGTGCCTGCAGGCCGTGGCGCTTGGTTTGGCAGCCCACCAGATGGCGGGGTACGACGTCGAGAAGGCACGTGCCGCGTTCGACGTGCCCGCCGAGTGCCTGCCGATGGCGATGGTGGCCGTCGGCAAGCAGACCGACCCGGACGTGCTCGACGAAGAAACGAGGAAGAAGGAACTCACCCCGCGTGTCCGCAAGGCGCTCGGTGAGCGATTCTTCGAGGGCGGATGGGGAAATGCGGTGCGTTTGTAGACGGGTCTTCAGTGTTCGCAGAAGGCAGGGGCGGGCGTTGCATCACCTGCGACTGAAGCCCAGCCGATCCGATGGTCGATTCATTACGCCTGCTCGCGCATGACCCTGCCTCCCGTTTCGCCTTCGCTCGCCGCCCGCATGGGTGATATCGCCACCTTCCACGTCCTGGAGATTCTCTCTCGCGCGCGTGAACTCGAAGCTGAAGGCCGATCCATCATTCATATGGGCATCGGCGAACCAGATTTCGGTACGCCGCCTCCGGTGCTCGCTGCAGCCCACCGCGCACTCGACGAGAAGTCCATGCATTACGCACCGGCCCTCGGTTTGCCCGAACTTCGGTCTGCCATTGCCGGGTTCTATTGCACGCGCTACGGTGTGGCAGTCGATCCTTCCCGGATCATCATTACGAGCGGTTCGACCGGAGCGCTCGTGCTTGCTTTGGGTGCGCTCGTGGGGCCGGGGAGCCGCCTGCTGCTGGCCGATCCCGGATATCCCGCGAACCGTCATTTCGTTCGTATTCTGGAGGGCGTGCCTGTCGGTGTGCCGGTGGATGCGCAATCGAAGTACCAGCTATCCGCATCGAGTATCGCCGAGCACTGGGACGAGCATACCGTCGGTGCGCTCATCGCCTCGCCGTCCAATCCTACCGGGACGCTCATCTCGCACGAGGCCCTCACGGCCATCCGCGAAGAGATCGTCCGACGCAACGGTACGTTGATCGTCGACGAGATCTATCACGGGCTCACCTACGGGGAGGATCCGCGCACGGCACTCGAGATCGCCGACGACATCATCGTCCTCAACAGCTTTTCCAAGTACTTCGGGATGACGGGCTGGCGCGTCGGCTGGCTCGTTGCGCCGCCCGCGCTGGTCGAACCCATCGGTCGACTCGCCCAGAACCTCTATCTTGCAGTCTCGACACCGGCCCAGTACGCAGCGCTTGCGTCGTTCGGCGACGAGAACATGGCCATCCTCGAGGCGCGTCGGCACACGATGCGCGAGCGGCGGGATTTTCTCGTCGGCGAGCTGCGTCGCTTGGGATTCGGTATTCCGTGGGTGCCGCAGGGGGCGTTCTATGTCTATGCGGACTGCACGGCACTGTGCGATGACAGCTTCGAGCTGTGTCGACGGTTGCTCGAGGAGGGCGGTGTTGCGATTACGCCCGGTATCGATTTCGGTAGCCATCGAGCGCGCGAGCATGTGCGATTTGCCTATACGACCGGGCTCGCGGAACTGGGGGAGGGGATTGCCCGGATGGAACGGCTATTGACCCCGTCTCACGGGCGCCGAAGCTGACCGAATCTGTGCCTCGTGATCTCTGGGCGCCGGTGCCGCGCACCTCGTGGTTGCAGTTCGAGTGCGCCCGGCACCAGGCCGGATTGGCGAAGCGGTGTCCGATGCTTGCATTGGGGCTTGATGAAGGTCGGCGTGTCGCGGTTCGGCGCGCCATTGCGTGTTTGCGTTGAACCCTGTATCCGTATCCCGGACTAAATGGGGCCGGCCTCCCGTCGGGCTTGTTGTTTCGCAGTCGTAGAATCGAGTCCGACCGACGCCGACGTCTTGGCACGTTTGCCGGGTATCTCGTTTCAAACTGCTGGTTACGCCTGATGCTTGTCGGTAATTGCAGATGCTTATCCGAGCGCCCACTTCAGATCTGATCGTTCTCATCCCCGGTCTCTGGATGCCGTCCTGGGTCATGCTCCCGCTCGCCTGGTGGCTGAGGAGCAAGGGCTACTCCTGCGTCCGCTTCAGTTACGCATCTTCGCGTGCTTCGCTCGATGCCAACGCAGACAAACTTGCGGGGTTCCTGCGAACCCTGGGCGAGCGGCCCCTGCACCTCGTGGGGCACAGTCTGGGTGGGGTGCTGGCGCTGCACACGACGGCCAGCCGTCGCCCGGCCAGGGTAAGAAGCGTGCTAATGATGGGCAGTCCGGCCGGCGGTACTTTCGCTGGGCGCAGCCTGCTGGCGCGGCGATGGGGTCGCTGGATGGTGGGGCGCACGGTACCGGACTGGCTGGAAAACACGCGGCCCGTTGCGCCGGAAGGCGTTCTGGTCGGGGTGATCGCAGGGGTGCGAGCCCTGGGTCTGGGGATGATTTTCGTGCCCGATTTGCCGCGGCCGCACGATGGGGTCATCCGTGTGTCCGAGACGTTCGTGGAGGGTGCCGTGGATCACATCGAGGTGGACGTGAGTCACGCTGCGATGCTTACCTCCGTGCAAGTGGCGAGGCTCGTTGCTTCGTTCGTCAGTACGGGCTGCTTTGCCGCCGCAGCCGGCACTGGCCAAAGCCCTCGTGCGGAATCGCACCCCGTGACAGTGTGCAAGGAAAAGGGCAAGCCCGGATAATGCGCCTGCGCCGTATCGCCATCGTCGGCGTCGCGCTCGTGACGGCCGGCCTGCTTGGAGGCTGCGAGACGGCCGGATATTACGCTCAGGCCGTTCGCGGCCAGGCGGAAGTCTGGTATTCCACGCGTTCGATCGATGCCGTCGTGGCCGACCCCGGCGCGTCACCGCAGTTGAAGGAGCGCTTGCGCAGCGCGAGGCTCATCCGTGAATTCGCCAGTCGCGAACTGGGCCTGCCCGACAACGGCAGCTATCGCGGCTATGCCGATCTGAAGCGCCCCTACGTCGTCTGGAACGTCTTCGCCGCGGAACCCTACTCCGTCAAGCCTCGGCAGTGGTGCTTCCCGGTGGCCGGTTGCGTGGCCTACAGGGGTTACTTCTCGAAGGAAGAGGCGGAGGCCTATGCCGATGAGCTGCGGCGCTCGGGCAACGACGTGCATATCGGCGGCGTGCCGGCGTATTCGACGCTCGGCTATCTGAACGATCCGCTGCTCAACACGTTCATGCACTATCCCCCGGCGGAGCTGGCGCGCCTCGTCTTTCACGAACTCGCGCATCAGCTGATCTATGCTTCGGGCGATACCGTCTTCAACGAATCCTTTGCCGTTGCGCTCGAACGCGAAGGCGTCAGGCGCTGGCTGCTGCGTCAGGGCTCCCCCGAGGCGCTCGCCGCGTTTCATCGCTCTCAGGAGCGTCGCGAAGCCTTTCAATCGCTTGTGCTGGGCTTCCGTGGTCGCCTCGAACGCCTCTTCGCGTCCGAAGCGGATACGCAGGCGTTGGCTGCAGGCAAGAAGCGCATCTATGCCGAACTCGACGAGGCCTATCAGGATCTCAAACGTTCCTGGGGCGGGTTCAGCGGTTACGACCGATGGCTCGGCATCAATGCGAACAACGCGAGCCTCGCGTCCATCGCCGTCTACACCCAGTGGGTACCGGCGTTCGAGTCGATTCTGGTTCAGTCCGACGGCGATTTGCCGAAGTTCTATGCCGAGGTACGACGTCTGGCCGATATGTCGAAGGAAGATCGCCAGGCACACTTGACGCGGTTGCTGCCGCCGCGAACGCTCGTTTCCGAATTCTGAGCTGCGTCGCATGTCGTTGCGTGGCGGCCTCGGGCAGGGTGGTTTGAGCCGTGCCCGTATCCAGGCCGCGAAGACATCGGTGTCCTTGCGATTGCGCCTGTTCCGATACACGGGAGATTGGGATGAAACTCGTCAGCAGCTGTTTCGAGGAGGGTGGAATGATCCCGGTGGAGTGCGCCTTCTGTGCGCCGGACGCACAGTCCCGCGTCACGCTGTCGGGCAATCTCAATCCTGATCTTGCCTGGTCCGATCTGCCGGCCGGTACCCGCTCGCTGGTGCTCGTCTGCCGCGACTGCGATGTGCCCGGCAAGCCGGACGACGTCAACAAGGAAGGGCGCACCATTGCGGCCGGCGTCGCGCGAGTGGATTTTTTTCACTGGATCGTCGTTGACATCGATCCTCGCTTGGGCGGCATCGGCAAAGGGTCGTTCTCAAGCGAAGTCACCCCGAAGGGCAAGGGCGGTCCTGCCGGGCCGCACGACACGCGACAGGGCATCAACGATTTCTCCGGCTGGTTCGCCGGCGATCAGGACATGGGCGGGGACTACTATGGCTACGACGGGCCTTGTCCACCCTGGAACGACAGCGTCGTCCATCGCTACGCGTTCACGCTTTATGCGCTGGATGTCGAACACTGCCCCGTGCAGGGAGCCTTCAAGGGGCCGGATGTCCTGCGCGCGATTCAGGGCCATGTGCTCGGGTCGACGACGCTCACCGGCCGCTAGGCGCTGAATCCGTCAGACGTCTGACCATGGCGCACTGCACGAAAATGAATGGCGCTCAGGTCCAGCCATGCATCCGAAAGAACCCGGCCCGATTCAACGTCCCGACCGAGTAGTCGCGGTGGGCGGTGAAGTAGTCGACATCGAGCCCTGCGCCTAACGCACGCATCACGTTGCCCGCGCCGCAGTTGTACGCGGCGAGCGATGCACGCAGCAGGGCGCGACCGCCGAGGCTCGTGCGCCGCTGGAAGAAGCTTCGATTGTCGGCGAGCACTTTGCAGCCGTAGCGGATGTTCTCCTCCGGATCCTGCCAGGGGCCGGTGCGGGCAAACACATGCGCATCGAAGTCGATCTGCATGAGCCCGCGGCCGAAACCGCCGTCGGGCGGCAGAGGACCCTGGCGCAACGCCGTCGGACAGCTGCGTTTCGCGAAATCGCCAGTGCCGGTACATCCCTTGGGCTTGAGGGCCAGCCCCCAGGCGGATTCCCGCGATGCGATGCCTGCGATCAGCGACGAAGGAAAATCGTGAATTGCAGCGTTGGCGACCACCGTGTCGCGGTATTCCGAGGCTGCGGCAAGTTGCGCCAGCATCTCGGGATCGTCGCGACGAAAGGTCGTCTCGAACACGTTCGGTCCCTCGGGCAAGGGGTTGCCGAGCAGCATTCCCCACGTGCGAGGGCCCGCGATGCCGTCGCTGTCGAGGCCGCGCTCGTTCTGGAAACGAATCAGCGCGGATTCGGTTTCGCGGCCGAAGTAGCCGTCGACGTCGACGGGGAGCCCGAGCTTCTTCAGTCGACGCTGCAGTTCGCGGACATCCCGCCGCAGTTCCGGCGACGTATGGTCGTAGCCATCGAACAGACGCAAAGTGGGACGAGTCATCTCAGCTGGCTCCTACGCTCGGTTAGGATCACGGCAATCCGGTGCGACGCCGAGTATGCGCAAGACTCGTGCGGCAGACAATCGATGATCGATGGAGGCGCTCGAGGATGTCTGCGCGGCGGGGGGGGCGCCGCCTCAGACGTGGTTCGTGCGCGTGACCCGCGCGTGGATCACGGAGATGTTGTCGACGCCGCCTTCGCGCATCGCGCCCTCGAACAGCGCCTGTACGGATGCGGTCAGGTCCGGAGCGAGGCAGGCTTCGATCTGATCGTCGGCGAGCATGTCGTGCAGCCCGTCGCTGCAGATCAGCAACTCCGTGCCGACGTCGAGCGGCAGATTGACGACGTGAGGTCGAATCTCTTCGCCGCTCGGAAACCCACCGAGGCACTGGCTCAGCACGCGCGTGGTCCTGGTGCCGAAGAAGCCGCCGCTCGCTTGCATGGTATCGTCGGTGCTCAACTGTTCGAGCTTGCCCGCGCGTATGCGGTAGACGCGGCTGTCGCCCAGGTTGAAGACGAGAATGCCGGCCGCATGAACGAGTGCGCCAGCCACCGTCGTGCCCATCCCGTAGAGCGCCGGGATTCGCTCCATTTCGGAGAACAGCATCTGGTTGGCGTTTATCAAAACGCCGGCCAATGCATCCTGGTCGCATGCGATGTCGGCAAGATCCGTGTTGAGGCGATCGGCCACCATGCGGCTTGCGACGTCGCCGGCCGGATGCCCGCCCATCCCGTCGGCCACCACGCATACGCCTGCGGTTGTGAGTCGGTGCAGGATCAAACGCGGCTCGGCCATCGGCGCGTTCAGGCATTCGCCTGCGAAGGCGATGCAGTCCTCGTTGCGGGTGCGGCGCTTGCCGACGTGGGTCAGTGCAGCGGCTTGCAGGCAGGGATGCGACGTCGTGGTCATCGGGTCACCATCCGGCTGATTCTACCCTGCTCGGCGTAACCCGGCATGGCTGCCGTTGGGCTCGCGTCGGGCAATTGGGCGGTTTGCGTCATCCCGGTTGCGGCACCGCGAGTGCGTCGTCACCATTGACTGCACCCGGGCCGCCCGTGATTATCCGGGCCGGGTTCCATATGTGCCGAGTGTCGGGAGAACTGGTTTGCGTACCTTCCTTCTTGCGTTGATGGGCATGTTTTGTCTGAGCGGATCGGCAGGGGCGGCGGCGCCACCCGCGCCGGGATTGGCGTTCGTGCAGGACGCCCAGCGCATGGGTTGGGATTTTGCGAGCGTGCTCGCGCAGGGCATGACGGCG
>JBIKKL010000264.1:0-6592 GCA_044360365.1 Burkholderiales bacterium
CGATGAAGATCGCGAAGGAACTCGCCGCCCAGGACCCGGAAGTCATCGCCGCCGCCAAACAGATCTACAACCTCGCGCAGGAAGTGCCGTTCGCCATCACGAAGAACATGGAGAACGCGCTCTCCGCACAGATCGGCAGAGCCCGCTCCGCGAGAACAGGCAAGCCGGAGTAGTGGGTTCTCCTCCGCCACGGGACGCCGGGCGGCGGTGAGTACATCGCGTCGTTCAGGTAAGCTCGATGCGCCCGCTGCAACGGTAGGCGGCAAATGACATCGGAGCCTTGCCCATGAGTCGAACGTTACGCATCGCCGCAGCCCAGATGGGGCCGAACAGCCGCACGGATACGCGCGAGCGGATTCTCGCCCGGATGATCGCGCTGCTCGACGAGGCCGCGCAGCGTGGCGCTAAGCTGATCGTTTTTCCGGAGCTTGCCTTCACGACGTTCTTTCCGCGCTGGCTCTTCGAGCGCGAGTCGGACCTGCATGCCCACTTCGAAGCGGCCATGCCGAATCCGAATGTGCAGGCGCTCTTCGATCGCGCGCGCACACAGGGCATCGGCTTCTACGCAGGCTATGCCGAGCTGACGAACGAAGGGCATCGATACAACACGGCCCTCCTGGTCGCGCCCAACGGGGACATCCTCTCCAAGTACCGCAAGGTGCATCTGCCGGGGACCGTCGAGCCCAAGCCGGGGCTGGCGTACCAGCAGCTCGAGAAGCGCTATTTTCGCTACGGGGACCTCGGGTTTCCCGTCGTTCGCACCCGCCCGGAGTGGCAGAACGCAGCGGTGGGCATGCTCATCTGCAACGATCGTCGCTGGCCGGAGGGCTGGCGCGTGCTCGGGCTGCAGAACGTCGAGCTCGTCTGCATCGGCTACAACTCCGCGGCGTACGATCCGGGGGGCGGCGATGCCGAAAGCGAGCAGCTTCGCACCTTCCATTCGACGCTCGTCGTGCAGGCCAACGCGTACATGAACGCGACCTGGGCGGTGAGCGTCGCAAAGGCGGGGGTCGAGGACGGTGCCGGGCTCATCGGCGGTTCCGTGATCATCGACCCGAACGGGCAGATACGAGGGCAGGCGGCAACGCATGAAGACGAATTGCTCGTGGTCGACGCAGATCTCGATCTCTGTCGACACGGCAAGGCGCGCATGTTCGATTTCGCCGCGCACCGACGCCCGCAGTGGTACGCACCGATCGTGAACCAGGTGGGCGCGGTCGATCCTCCGCAGGCGTGACGGCGGTCGAGCCCGGCCTGTCGGTGAGTGGGCGCCGACGCGCGCGGCGTGCGACGTTTCGTGGCACTGACGATTGCAAGCGATCGGGTCAGGTGACTGCTTCCCCCTGAGTTAGCATAGCGACTCGATCGCAAGAGGTTTGGAGGAGGATGCCATGGCGAGAAGTGCGCTTACGGCCGCCGTGATCGTCGGGCTCGCGTGGAGCGCGACGATTCAGGCCCAGAAGACCGACTACCCTACGAAGCCGATACGCTTCGTCAATCCCGTAGCGCCGGGAGGCAATCAGGACATCATCGCGCGCGCCATCGCCGAGCAGATCTCGAACTCCGTCGGACAGCCCATCCTGGTCGAGAGCCGCACCGGGGTGAGCGGCACGGTCGGCACCCGATACGCCAGGGCCGCCGCGCCGGACGGATATACGATCCTGACGATATCCAACACCTTTGCCCGTACGCCGATCGCGATGCGCGATGCGGGTTACGACGCGTTGAAGGATTTCGTGCCGATCACGCAGACGGCCGACGTACCGCTCGTACTGGTGGTGACCTCCGCGCTGCCTGTGAAGACCGTGGGCGAACTCATCGCATTGGCCAAACGGCGCCCGGGCGAACTTACCGCTGCGGCGTCCGGGGTCGGATCCACGGGGCACGTGGCGATGGAAGACTTCGCGCGCCGGGCCGGCATCAAGGTGCTGCACATCCAGTACAAGGGGGCGGCGCCTGCCGTCGTGGATCTCGTCGGCGGACACGTCATGATGCGCTTCGATCAGGTCACGACGTCGCTGAGCTTCATTCGATCGAAGAAGCTGCGCGGCCTTGCGGTCACGACCATGACCCGATCCCCGGTGCTGCCCGACGTGCCGACGCTCGACGAATCGGGCATGAAGGGCTTCAGCGATTCGACGTTCAACGGACTGATGGCACCGGCAGGCACCCCGCGGGAGATCGTCGAGCGCCTGCACGCCGAAGTCGCGAAGGCCGTCGCAGTGCCGGATCTGCGGGAGCGCTTCAAGGCGCAGGGCATACAACTCGTCGCAAGCGCTTCGCCGGCGGCGTTCGAGACATTCCTGCGCCGCGAAATCGAACAATTTGCCAAGCTGGCGCAAGCGGCCGGACTGGCTGCGAAGTAACACACCGGGAGATAGGATTGGAAACGCTGCCGAACGAACGTGTGCGACTCACCCACGCCGAAGCGCAGGCACTCGGCGAACAGGCATTGCGCCGCATCGGCTACGACGCCGACGAGGCGAAGATCATCGCCGATCACTGCATCGATGCCGGCCTGTGCGGCTACGAGTATTCCGGGTTGCCGAAGATCCTGAACGTGGCCGAGCACAAGCGGGTGAAGTTGCCGCGCCGCCCGATGAGCATCATGCACGAAACGCCCATCTCGACGCAGTTCGACGGGGGCAACAACAATGGGATGGTCACGATGTTCCGGGCCACCCAGGCCGTCATCGAGAAGGCGAGCCGAAGCGGTTTCGCGGTCGTTGGCGTGAACAATTCGTGGATGAGCGGCCGCAGCGCCTACTACGTGGAAATGGCGGCGCGTGCAGGTCTCATCGCCATCCATACAGTGAGCAGTCATCTGCATGTCGCCGCACCGGGCTCGAAGGGTGCCGCGACGGGCACCAATCCGGTGGCTTTCGGCTTCCCGACCGAAAACGAACCGTTCGTGATCGATCTGGGCACCTCGGCGTTCATGGGCACCGACTTGATCTTTCGGGAACGCACGAACGCACTGCTGCCCGACAACGTCGCGCTCGACGCCGACGGCAACGTGACACGCGATGCGTCCAAGGTCGCAGTGCTGTTGCCGTTCGGCGGCTACAAGGGGTTCGCGCTCTCGCTCGCGATGCAGGCGATGGGATTGTTCGCAAGCGGCGGTTTGAGCGCCGATCGCGTCTACGGCTACATGATCATGGCGATGAAGCCCGATCTGCTCACGCCGATGGATCAGTTCCGCCGCGACATGAGCGCGATGCTCGCACGCGTGAAGGCCACGCCGCGCCAGAGCGGCGTGGACGAGATCCGGTTGCCGGGCGAGCGCTCGCAGCAGGAGCGCGCCAGGCTGCGCCGCGAAGGCCTGGAGATCGACCTCAAGATCTACGAAGCATTGCGCTACCTGCCGCAGGGCAAGCTCCCCTGACGACCCAATCGGGCGGCGTACTTCAACGCGGCTTGTTCGAGGCGATGCGATCACGCGCCCGCTGTGCGGCATCGCGTGCCATCCGCGAACACAGGCCCGTATAGGCGGTCGGATCCAGCAGCGACTCGATCGCCTTGCGGTCCATGTGCGCCGTGACGCGAGCGTCGGCGGCGAGCAGTTCGGAGAACGACTTGTTCTCGAGGAACGAGGCCTGCGCGGCATCGTAGACGACATCGTGTGCATGTTGCCGTCCCAGGGCCTTGCCGAGATCCAGCATGATGGCCTCGGCCATGATGAGCCCGTTGCCCAATTCCAGATTGGCTCGCATGCGATCGGGATTGAGTTGCAGCCCGCGCACGACCTGGATCAGGCGCGCGAGCATGTCGCCGGTGGCGATGCAGGCGCGCGCTTCGGCGGAATCCATCATGAGGGTCGTCGTCCGGTCGGCTTCGTGTTCGGTATACATCGCTTCCAGGGCCAGTGGAACGAGCGCGCGGATTTCCGCTGCCGCGGCGATGATGTCCTGACACAGTTTCGGATTGCGCTTCTGCGGCATCGTGGAACTGCCCACGGTGCCCGGCGGCACGGGTTCCTCGGCTTCGCCGAACTCGGTTTTCATCAGCGTGTAGATCTCGCGGCCGATCTTTCCGCAGGTGGCGGCCAGCATGCCGAGCAGACAGATGTTTTCGACGAGGTGATCGCCGATCGACCGCGACGGGACGTGCATCTCGGTCATGCGCAGGTGCTTCGCGATAGCCGCCTGCACCGCGGGCCCCTGTTCGCCCAGCGAGGCGTAGGTGCCCGCCGCACCGCCCAGCATGGCCATGAATATGCGCGGGGCCGCTTGCTCGAAACGCTCGACGTGGCGCAGCAGCTCGTCGATCCATACGGCCACCTTGAAGCCGAACGTGGCGGGCACTGCGTGTTGTCCATGGGTGCGGCCGGCGACGGGCATGTCGGCGCTGCGTTCGGCGAGATCCGCCATGGCACCGAGCGCATCGGCGATCTGGGCGCGGAAGATCGTGTGCGCCTGCCGCAGGACGAGCAGGTCGCCCGTCTGGGTGATGTTCTGCGTCGTCGCGCCCCAGTGGACCCATCCGCCGTGCGGTTCGCCCACGAGGCGGCTCAACTCCCACACGAGCGGTACGATGGTGTGTGCAGTGCGGGCGAAACCTTCGTCGATGCGGGCGCGGTCCATGAGGTCGTAGCGCGCAGCGCGTGCAATTGCCTCGGCGGCTTCCGCGGGAATGATGCCGAGATCTGCCTGGGCACGCGCCAAGGCCGCTTCGACATCGAGCCACGCCTGCCATCGGTTCTCGATCTTGTAGAGCGCGCGCAGGCCGGGATCGGCAATGCGGCTTGCGGTGGAGCGTTCGTCGCTCATGAGGGGTACTCCGCTGAGGTCGGTGATGCGCGCAACGCGCGAATGGAATTTGACCAGCATAGCCCAATGCAGCCGTTCTGCGTGGCTCTGGCATCCTGCGATTCCCACCTTGTGGACGTCGAAGGGCGATCGATGTCCTCCGGTGCTTGTCGTGCTTGCTCCGATCGCAGTCGAACGCGCATAGTCTCGATCGCGGCATCACCTCGCCGCGAAACACGCCCACCCAAGGAGGAGAATGCAATGCCCCGACTACCATCCATTACCAGCAAGGACCAAGTGCCCGCGCAGCACCACGGCATCGCCGACGCTGTCATCGCAAGTCGCGGCGGGATCAGTGGTCCGTTCACGATGTTCATGCACTGTCCGGATATCGCCGCCCACATGGAAACGCTGGGCGGCTATGTGCGGTTCCAGGGCAAGCTCGACCATCGCGTGCGCGTACTGGCGGCGATGGTGGTGGGACGGGAATTCGAAGCGCTCTACGTCTGGGGGGCCCAGACCGGCAGCGCACGGCGCCAGAATGTGCCCGAGTCGACCATCGCCGCCATCCGCGAGAAGCATTCGCGCGGCGTACCGCCGGAGGATGCGCAGATCATCGACTTCACACGTGATCTGCTGACGAAGCATCGCGTCGACGAAGCGCTGGCCCAGGCACTCATCAAGCGTTTCGGCAACGAGCAGTACATCGAATTGACGGGCACCATCGGCTACTACAGCCTGCTTTGCATGACCGTCAATGCGTGCGAAGTCCCGGCCGGATCAGGGCATGAGGTGCTGCAGGTAGCGCCTCGATAACGAGCAGGGGGTCGCGGCCCGCTTGCTCGTTCGTGCCAATTGGTCGCTGCACCGACGGGGGTTCCCGAATCGGCGGCGGTGCAGCTATCATCGAATCCCGTGCCCTTCGGTCTGCCCGATAGAGGAGGAGGGATCCGAAGAATACGTACGGAGGTTTTCAATCGGATGCCGACCCGGTATCGATTGCCGTATTGCACTCCATACATGCCTCATCGACGATGACGACTTCCTTTCGAAGTGTGATGGGCGCCCTGCTGGCGCTCTCGACCTTGGCGGCAAGCGCCGCAGAATCCACCTCGGCGCCTGCTCCAAGATTCGACGGTGAGATGTCCCGTCAGCAGGACATCTACCGCAGTCGCGGCGCGGCCACGCCAACCGGCTATACGATCGACCGAGCCCTGGAGACCTACGCGCGCGGACTGAACGCGGGTTTCCTCCGCACACTGGCGGGACTGGGCAGTGGAGACCGCTGGCTCGACATCGGTGCCGGGGAAGGCCGGGCGGTGATCGACTACATCACCGCACCGGCCCACGCCATGCCCGATGGGTTCGAACCGCGTGGCGGTCCGCGAGGCAAGGCCCTTGCCATGTCGATCGAGGATCGACGCACGGATCAATGGCATCGGGCACTCACGGGTCTGCCCGGTGGGCAAATGGAATACATCTTCGGCAAGCCGATGGGAGAGTATGCGTCCGGAGAACTCGGGCAGTTTCAACTGATTACCGATGTCATGGGCGGTTTCTCGTATACGACGCGGCTATCGTCGTTCATGGAGCGTGCACTGGAGGTGTTGACGGTGAACGGCAACTTCTACACCGTACTCGCCGACGTGCACGCCGAGAGCACGTCCAACCCGCCGCATTACGCGGGCGATCCGCACCTCACTCGCATCGTTGCGGCAGACGGTAGCGAAGTGAAGATCTGCAGCTGGCTCAAGCGCATCGGATGCGTCGAGGTGACGTGCGAATTCAAGTCCGACTGGACGCCGCCGATCGAGTCGTATCGCATCCGCAAGGTGTGCGCCGAC